>JBDLPZ010000164.1:0-7616 GCA_039800825.1 Actinomycetota bacterium | reverse complement strand
GTAGATACTTGGCTGAGACAAATACCAGGGGGAACTCCAATGGCGATGCCCGCCAATTCAGAATCGAAACTCAGCCAGACTCCGAGGGCAAAAGCATTTCGGATCAGCATCTTCACTGCATTGGCAATCGCGTCTGGCGGAATTCTGCTGCCGCTAACACCAATCTGGATTCCTGTTGCGAATGTCGCTTTCGGCGCGCGCACCGAGGACTTTCTAGAGATTGCGCAGTCGGAGTTCGATACCTTGACGAACATTGCTCACGGCGACGCGAGCGTCTTGCCTT
Source organism: Actinomycetota bacterium (assembly GCA_039800825.1). Taxonomy (GTDB): domain Bacteria; phylum Actinomycetota; class Actinomycetes; order S36-B12; family UBA5976; genus JAFMIT01. The sequence goes on along the minus strand of JBDLPZ010000164.1, from coordinate 7,333 downwards.
TTAAGTTTGCCGAGAATGCTGATGAGTGGGCTCGCTACGCGCCAACACTTCAAAACATGGTTTCGGCACCTAGCAAGGATGGGTCTGAGCGACTCGTCCTTGAACGCGCGACGCGACGTGACGAGTATCTGACGCCCATTTTGAAAGTCCGACTTGTTGACGAACTCAGCGGTCAAGGTGGCACGGTGTTCATCAGCTTTCATCGAGTTGAAGGCGAGTGGCAAGTCGATTCGATCTGGCAACCCAGCCAATTCGGGCCGGAGTGGTCTCGCTGGGTCGTTCCGACCCGTCCTTGAGCCTGGTGGTACGGGGATTTGCTGTATATGACAAATCCGCGGATTTGAGCAGGGATTTTGTCGAGGTGGTACGTGGAAATGTCGTCAGGCGACAAAACGCCGTACCAGCTCTTGAAAAATCAGTGTTGGGTACGGGGATCTGCCGTTTTGGACGTGGGCACGTACCACATAGGGCAATTAGGCCTACCGCAAAAGGGTTAGGCGAGGCGGTGGAGCCAGTTGTGCGTGTCAGGCGCTGCGCCATGTTGCACAGCCGTCAACGCTTCGCGCAACTGCATCGTGATTGGGCCGGCTGGCCCTCACCGTTAATCCATTCGGTGGCTCACAGTCGTTAGGAGTCGACGCTAGCGAATTTGCGAATAACTTCTGACAAACTCAGGAGCTCGCCGTGAGAGATATTGGAATCGGCTGCCAGTGCTCAACGCAGCTCGATAGTTTCGTGCGCTGATGGAACGTCCTTGACCGCAAATACGATCCTGCGATAGCCTCGGAACACGGTTTACTGAAACCTAACGGAGGAGCAACATGATTACATTTTCACCTTGGCTCAAACGAGCCGTTTTTCTTGCAACAACTCTCGCGGCCACACTCGCGCTGCTGCCGCTGGCGTCCATCAGCATTGGCGCCGCACTGGCGGATAGCCACTCCAGGTGTCGCCCGACTTGCTCGCAGCTCCGTCAAGCGAGCTACTTACTGAATCCGAAGTTCTTGTGACTGGCACGGTGACCTCATTCGGCGACCTGAGCGACGGCGAAGGGCGAATCGCTGCACTTCTTTGGCCAGAATTAGACGGCAAGGAGCCTACGGGCACCAGGCTGGCTTGGCGTCCCCTCGCACACGCTCCTCTCGGCTACGACGGAAGTTTCATCCTTCGCCTATCGCATGCAGACGTCGCTGCCACCCACTTGGCATCTGGCAAGTACTTCGATGTTCGACTTATTGCGTGGACGCTAGACGGCAAGGAAACTACCTTTGACACTTCCTTGCGACTCGCTTCGGCAGTCGGCGGCAACTTCACGCTCGCACCTACTTCACTTGGCATCAAGAGCACCGCCGACGGAACAGCCTTGCGCATCGATTCTCCTTACAGAAACTTCGATGTCGCTGCCGCGCTTACATTGATGCCGTTCAACGTGTGTAGCTTGACGAAGCTGGACGAACGTAACCGGTGGGCTGTCGTTGGCGACGGTTTCCCGGCTACAAATTCGACCCAAAAGTCATCTTTCTACTTCTCAAACACGGAGACAGTAACCGCTGCGATAGCTTTCAGCTCAAGTGGCGCTTACGGCGATTGGCAGCAGAGTGGCAGTTCTACCGAAAGTTACAGCTTCAGCCAAAACTGGTCTGCTTCGGATGTAAATCGAAGCTACGCAGTACAGGCCATCATGGTTAAAGTTAGAGAAGACTGCACCGTATATTCTGGCGGGTCGGTCTATTCGCTTCCATCGACGCAAACTTGGAAAATGGTCGGGCTCACCGGCGGTACTGCGGAATTATCATCAACGTATTACCCCACATGGGGTAATTGCGTTCCCATTTCCTCAGGCGAATGGCACAAGAAGTGGAATACAGGCAGCAACTACACAAACTCTGGCGGCCTGAAGATGCAGAGTCTGATCGGCATTGATTTGAGCACTACGGTAGCGCAGAGCACTGTTCGAGAACTCACACTGCATCAACCAATCAACTCGAACTTTGAAGCCTGCGGCAACAATTCCTATCCGTCGAGCGCGAGCCGTGTCCATGGTCGCTAGCTACAAAAGAGCGTCGAAGTACACGGTCGCGATGCTGGCTATTCCGTTGATTGTTTTAGGGCTTTTCGGAATTCAGAGTCTTACGAGGACAATTCCAAATCTTGTAACGACCCATGCCCTAAGGGGTTACATCACAGCCGAATGGTCAGAAGGCGGCGGCCAGGAGATGGTTGCCTTTGGATCAAGCGGATCTCGGGTGACTTACGGTGTGGTTGTCTGCAACTCAGCGAGTTCGAGCATCGAACTGCTTTCGGTGCAACCCACCGAGAAGATTGGTACTGGGTTTCGATTCCTATACGCCGAATTAATGAGGACGCCAAGCCAGGAGGCATTCATCTCGATCGCTGGGGAACCATCGAAGGTCTATCCACACCACGCGTCGCTCGGACGTCTGCCGACAAGCATGAGCCCAAATTGCCTCAAGGACGGCACGGCTTGGTCAAATGAGCGCGTCATTACGCACCTGACTTTCACGTTTGAGAAAACAAGTGAGGATGGAGGCGGCTGGAGCGAAGTCCTAGTGCGCTACAGAGCGAAAAACGGTCCGGTAGAGACATTTCACACTAACTACGACATGGCAGTGTGCGGCAAATCGACTCAGCCATGCCCCCTGGAGACGTGAACAAATCAATACGAAGTGGATTTCGTTCGTGGCGGTAACGATCGTGATCGCTACATCGGTGTTTGGTTCCTTGCGGCTGGACGAATTCATCCCCACACGGGAAGTCACCAGGGCTGCATCGTTCGCAGTGTCCCTGTTCGCCGCTCCCGCGAATCGCGGCACGAATGAATGGCAACGCGTCTGCTCTGCTACTCACACTTCAGAGGGACTCCTGACTGCTCGGCATTGCCTATTGAATGTGAATCAGCTACGAATTCGCTCTAACGGCCAGGGATGCACGTATCGGAGTTGGGAGATGGGAGACGTCCTGAGCGGAGTTTCCTCCAGTGATCGGAGCCGCGGCGACTTTTACTTGGCAGAGCAGGTAGGTACTGACTCCCGCGCACCAAGACTGCGCAGACCCAAAGCTCATGAAAGAGTTTTCGTATTCTCGATGCCTAGGAGCGAGCAGTGCAAAGGCAGATTAATAGGCTTCCAAGTCTCGAGTGCTGATGAATGCCATGGCTACCTGCCTGAGAGCGAAGTACCAACCGAGATCAATGGACTTATTGGCTGCCTGCGCCCTATTTCTAAGTTCACAGTCTGCTCCGGAGACTCTGGTTCGGCGGTGATTGGTCTGGATGGCGGCATCATTGGGATTGTGATGGGGTCGCGCAGCTGCCTCGAAGACGAAACCGTCTTCTTTGCGCCTTACCGACCTACCACAAAATCTAGCTAGCGCAGCGTCGTGTCGTACACGTGGAACGAGTCGTCGAGCTCGAACATGATTTCGCCTTCAACGAAAAAGCCTCCCGTGGGCACGAGAGGCAGCGCATCAACAGTTGCTGATGCGCTAATCAATAATGATGACCTTTGAGGACATAGGGCGGATTCTGCCACGCGGTCGCGCTCAAGGGAACGCGCGGGTGCGTCTGAGGCGGCGGTACGGGGATTTGCCGTATACGACAAATCCGCGGATTTGAGCAGGGATTTTGTCGAGGTGGTACGTGGAATTGTCGCCAGGCGACAAAACGCCGTACCAGCTCTTCAAAAATCAGTGCTGGGTACGGGAATCTGTCGTTTTGGACGTGGGCACGTACCACTTAGTGCTTGCGCACGTACCACTTAGTGCTTGGGGACGTACCGCAAAGGGGTTAGGCGAGGCGGTGGAGCCAGTTGTGCGTGTCTGGCGCTGAGCCATGCTGCACAGCGGTCAGCGCATTGCGCAACTGCATCGTGATTGGGCCTGGCTGACCGTCACCATTGATCCACTCTGCCGTCGACGACTTCACGTGACCGACCGGCGTGATGACCGCAGCAGTACCGCACGCGAACACTTCGGTGATCTCGCCGCTGGCGACGCCATCGCGCCACTGCTCGACAGAGATACGGCCCGTCTCGGCCTTGTAACCAAGATCAGCAGCAACCTGCAGCAGAGATTCGCGAGTCACACCAGGCAACAAGGTGCCAGTGAGTTCTGGCGTCATCACGCGAGCATCGGCGCCAGAGCCGAAGACGAAGTACAGGTTCATGCCACCCATTTCTTCGACCCACTTGCGCTCGACCGCGTCGAGCCAGACAACCTGGTCACAGCCCTTTTGAGCTGCCTCGGCCTGCGCGACCAAAGAGGCCGCGTAATTGCCGGCGCACTTGGCTTCGCCGGTGCCACCAGGTGCGGCGCGAACGTATTCGTTCGAGATCCACACGGTCACTGGCTTCACGCCCTGCGGGAAGTAAGCGCCGACGGGCGATGCGATGAGCAAGTATGCGTACTCGTTCGCAGGGCGGACACCCAAACCGACCTCAGTCGAGATCATGAACGGACGCAAGTACAACGACTGCTCTGCCTGATTCGGCACCCAGACGCGATCGACTTCGACGAGTTCCTTAAGCGACTCCACGAAGATGTCTTCAGGGAGCTGCGCCATGCCCAGACGTGCGGCCGAACGAGCAAAGCGACGTGCGTTTTCGAGCGGACGGAAAGTGTGCACTGATCCGTCTGAATGCTCGTAAGCCTTGAGGCCTTCGAAGATTGCTTGGCCGTAGTGCATGAAGTTGGTCGCAGGGTCGAGAGCCAGCGGACCATAAGGAATCACGCGCGCGTCATGCCATCCATCGGCCGCGTTCCAGTCCACGCGCACCATGTGATCTGTGAAGTACTTGCCAAAGCCTGGGTTGGCCATGATTTCGGCGCGACGCTCAGCAGAAGCAGGATTGGGATTCAGGTGACGAGTGAACTGCATGAGATTCCTCAACAAATAATCAGTGCGTGATTAAGAAACAAGTGCTGCGAGTGCGTCGCCGACTTCGCTGGTGCTGCGAGGCGCAGTGCCACGGTTTGCGAGATCGGTTGCGACAGCATTCTCAACTGCAAGCGCTGCCTCAGATGCGCCGATGTGATCGAGCAACATCGCGACGCTGAGAACCGTGGCAGTGGGATCAGCCTTGCCCTGGCCTGCAATATCCGGAGCTGAACCATGTACCGGTTCAAACATCGACGGGTTGGTGCGAGTGACATCCAAGTTACCAGAGGCCGCAAGACCAATACCGCCAGCAATCGCTGCACCGATGTCGGTCAAGATGTCGCCGAACAGGTTGTCGGTGACAACCACGTCGAAGCGCTCTGGGTGAGTGAGGAAGAACATCGACGCGGCATCGACGTGCAGGTAGTCAGTGGTGACGCCTGGGTATTCGCGAGCGACTTCGTTGAAGATGCGGCTCCACAGCGAACCAGCGTGCACGAGCACGTTGGTCTTGTGGACGAGAGTCACCTTGTTGTGGCGACGAGTCGCGCGCTCGAAAGCGTCGCGGACGATGCGCTCAACGCCGTAAGCGGTGTTGATGCTTTCTTCGACGGCGATCTCATGTTGGCCACCCTTGCGGATACCGCCGCCGGCACCGGCGTAGGGCCCTTCGGTGCCTTCACGGCACACGACGAAGTTGATGTGCTCTGGACCCTTGCCTGCCGCCGGCGAGGTGACGCCAGGGAAAAGCCGTACTGGGCGCAGGTTGACGTGGTGATCGAGCTCAAAGCGCATCGCAAGCAGCAAGCCACGCTCGAGCACGCCGGGTGGAACCGAAGGATCACCGATTGCGCCGAGCAAAATCGCATCGTGCTGGCGAATCTCGGCCAGCGCAGCGGCTGGCAAGGTCTCGCCAGTCGCGTTGTAGCGACGAGCGCCGAGGTCGTAATCGGTCGTCGTAAACGCCAGGCCGTGAGCCGGCGCGACTGCGTTGAGGACCTTGAGACCTTCAGCGACCACTTCGGTGCCGATGCCGTCGCCGGCGATTACTGCGAGATTTACGGTTCGAGTCATGGGCACAGGGTACAAGCGGTATGCTCACGCCCATGTTGCGCGGTCGACTCCTCCTTCGTCGCCGCAGCGAGGCTCTTTAACCGGCCTCCTCGCTGCGGGAATTCGCGTTGCCGGAATCACCCAACCCGCAGAATTTTGAAGGAACAAATACCGTGACCTCTCAGGCCAACAAATCTCAGTACGACATCCGTAACGCCCAAAAGCCATCCCCGATGCCTTTTCAGCGCTACGCACCATTCGTCCCCATCAATCTGACTGACCGCACCTGGCCAGCCAAGACCATCACCGAAGCGCCTCGCTGGTGCGCAGTCGATCTCCGCGACGGCAATCAGGCCCTCATCGACCCGATGACCCCTGAGCGCAAGCGCCGCATGTTCGAGCTGCTCGTGCAGATGGGTTACAAGGAAATCGAAGTCGGCTTCCCGTCAGCATCTCAAATGGACTTCGACTTCGTGCGCATGCTGATCGATGAGAACTTGATTCCTGACGATGTCGTTATCCAGGTGCTCACCCAGGCCCGCGAACACCTCATCGCTCGCACCTACGAAGCCATCAAGGGCGCGCCTCAGGCGATTGTTCACTTCTACAACTCGACGTCGACGATTCAGCGCCGCGTCGTTTTCGGCCAGGACAAAGAAGGCATCAAAGAGATTGCCGTCCAGGGCGCAAAGTGGTGCCTTGAATACGAGAAGACCGTCAGCGATGTCACCAAGGTTTTCTACGAGTACTCCCCCGAGTCCTACACCGGCACTGAGCTCGATTACGCACTCGAAGTCTGCAACGCCGTCACTGAAGTGATTCAGCCGACTGCGGAGCGCAAGCTGATCATTAACTTGCCTGCGACCATCGAAATGGCCACGCCGAACGTCTATGCCGACTCGATCGAGTGGATGAGCCGCAATCTCGCCAACCGCGAGAACATCGTCGTCTCTCTGCACCCCCACAACGACCGCGGTACTGCCGTCGCTGCGGCAGAACTCGGTTACATGGCCGGCGCAGATCGCATCGAAGGTTGCTTGTTCGGCAATGGTGAGCGCACCGGCAACGTCTGCTTGGTGACCTTGGGTATGAACATGTTCTCGCAGGGCATCGATCCGCAGATCGACTTTAGCGACATCGACGGCATTCGTCGCACGGTCGAATACTGCAACCAGCTGTCTGTCCACGAGCGTCATCCATACGGCGGCGACTTGGTGTTCACCGCGTTTTCCGGTTCTCACCAGGACGCCATCAACAAGGGCTTTGATTGGATGAAGAAAGACGCAGCAGCCGCTGGCGTCGATGTTGATTCGTTCCGTTGGGAAGTTCCTTACTTGCCGATCGACCCGAAGGACGTCGGCCGCTCGTACGAGGCTGTCATCCGCG
>JBDLPZ010000163.1:0-10278 GCA_039800825.1 Actinomycetota bacterium | reverse complement strand
AGCGTCGCACGACGTCCCTTGAAGCGCAGACGGCTGAACGCGTAGGCACCAAAACCACCGATGAGGACGTTCAGCGCGGAGCTGACCGAGCCAATCTTGATGGTGTTGATAACCCAGTCGTTGTAACGAACGTTCTCGGGGTCGTCGTACAGGGCACGGAAATTGTCCCAGTTCCATGACTCAGGAGTCAGCGACGACAAAATGGCGTCCTGGCCTGAACCTGCGGATGCAACGATGAACCAAATCGGCAGAAGCGAGATGAAGATCAAAACCCACACAGTTGCATGGCGAGCAAAGATTGTGAGCTTCGAACCCTTAGCTGCCGGGTTGAACGGAATGTCCTCAAGGGCACGTGGTTGGTAATTCGTCACGACATGTTCTCCAATGCCTTTGAGCGACGGAATGACCAGTAGGCCATGCCACCGACGATGAAAAAGAGCATGATTGAAACGGCGGATGCCAAGGCGTAGTTGTTACCTGCGCCTGAGAAGAACGCCAGCTTGTAGGTGTAGCTGATCAAGATATCTGTGGCGCCTGCCGCAGTATTTTGGTTCGCAATTTCAGGTCCGCCGCCAGTGAGCAAGTAGACCTGGTTGAAGTTATTAAAGTTGAACGAGAAGGAACCAACGAGCAATGGGCCGACAGCGACCAACAGCAGCGGCAATGTCACGTTGCGGAAGATCTGCGTGCGGTTTGCACCATCGACGGCGGCTGCTTCTTTGAGTTCTGCAGGAATTGCCTGAAGTGCACCGGTAGCCACCAAGAACATGTATGGGAAGCCAAGCCAAGTGTTGACGAGAAGAATCGAAACCTTCGCCCACGTTGGGTCGGTCAACCAAGGAATATCCAGGCCGAGAAGCGTGTTAACCGCACCCCACTCTGGGTTGAGCAAACCACGCCACACGAGCAGCGACAAGAAGCCAGGAACTGCGTAAGGGATGATCAAGAGGCCGCGGTAGAGCTTGCGGCCACGCATCGTGGGAACGTTGAATAGGAATGCAACGAGCATGCCAATAGTGAAGGTCAAGAAGACTGAACTGAAGGCGTAAACCACGGTCCAAATAAAGACGCGGGCCATTGGCTCGGAGTAGCGAGGGTTGTTGAACACCTTTGCGAAGTTCTCGAAGCCGACGCCGACCATCCAGCCCTTTTCGAGCGCGAATGGTTCGTTGTACTCGCACTCGCGGCCAACGAAGTTGCCGTGACCATTGTCCTTGAACACATTGCCGCAGCTCGTGTCCGTGAAAGTATCCGTCTTCTTGTCGTAGACCCAGCGCTGCTCGCGCTCGTACGCAATGTAGCCAGTGTCGAGCTGGATGTAACGAATGTCAGAAACAGGGACGCGGAACGCCTTACCGGCGGCCAACCACTTGTCGACCTCGGCAGCATCTACAGCTGTGTAGCCCGCTGGTGGAATCGGTTCGTACTGGTTAGCGTCGTTGAGAACGAAGCGCTCGGTCTGCTCGGTCAAGCCGTTCTCATCGGCAACGTATGAACCGACGGCATTGCCATCAACATCGAAGCGCTCGAGCAGGTACACGCGCTTTCCTGAAGCGTCGTCTGCCACCTGCACGGTAAATGCGTCGTAGTCGGTGTAGCCCTCGTTAGCGATTGCGGTAATCGCTTCTTCTTTACTCAGCACGTGTCCGGTGGAGTAATTCGTGAAGGCGATGTACACCGTGTAGATGATCGGCAGAACCGCGAAGATTGCCATTGTGATGGTGCCTGGAAGCAGGTACTTCAGTGGCACCGCACGCTCAGTGAGGTAAAGCCAGTTGATGCCGACCAACGAAAGCACGAGTACTGCAGCTGGGATCCACAACCCTGCGACAGCCATCAAGTAGACGGCGTAGCCACCGATTGAATCAACCAGCGAAAGAAGAATGTATTTGACGATCAGACCAAGTGCACTTTTACGCGGCTTATGCAGCTCAACGTCCTTGGCCTGAGTTTCTGTCGTTTCGGACACGTTTAGACCTAACTGAGTGTCGCAGTCCCGGGACTGCAGGAAGTTACTTCGGGATAATCACGATTTGTAAGATAAACGCGGCGAAGCGGGCTCCAGCCAGTGGATAGAGCCCGCTTCGTTGCGTGTTTGCCTCGCGGCAGTGGCGCTAGTTAGGACTAGCCCTTCACTGCGTCGCGGACGTTGTCAGCTGCGTCGCTCCAAGCAGTCTTCGGATCCGAAGGATTCTGCTTAGCGAGTGACTTAGACCAGCCGCTACCCAACTGATCCCAGACTGAGTTCATCTGTGGGATGTTAGGCATTGGAACTGCGTAGATACCAGCGTTCTTGAAACCGTTCAAGGTTGCGGTTGGTGCCTTTGCAGACTTGTTCGCAGGGATAGCCATTGCAGCTGCTGCGTACTTGGTCTGCTGTGCAGCGCCTGCAACGAAGTTAAGGAAGGACTTTGCCTGTGCCTCAACGCCGTGTGCGTTTGCGAACTTGGTGATCATGAGGCCCTGAACGCCCGAGAATGGAACTGACTTGACGCCAGGAACGATGCTTGGGAATGGGCAGAAGACGAGCTTCATGCCCTTGACATCGCGGAGTGAGAAGACCTTTGCAGCGTTCCATGGACCAGTCCAAAGAACTGCAGACTTGCCGGTCTGGAAGTTGCCCTTAAGGTCGAAACCGCCAGCGCCTGCGCCCTTACCTGCGTAGTTGGTGAACAAGCCGTTCTTCTGCCAGATCGGTGCGTACTTAGCAACGTTGGTGAGGAACTTGGCGTTGTCGAGACCGACCTTGTTTGGATCAAGTGCGCCGTTAGCTGAGCGACCGAAGACGTAACCACCGAGGCCAGAGAAGACTGGGTAGAAGTGGTATGGGTCAGCACCTGGAACTGAAATCTTCTCAACGAGCTTGACGCCAGACTTCGCTTCGTAAGCAGCGATGGTCTTCAGAGCAGCAGCAAGAGTTGCAGGGCAGGTGTTGCCCATGATCTTGGCGTTCTGGATCCATGCAATGTTCTCAACCGACATTGGCATGCCGTACTGGTTGCCGTTGTAGCTGAAAGCCTTGAGGGTGTCAGTTGCGAAAGATGCCTTGACAGCTGGTGACACAGAGATCTTGATGATCTGTGAGTTAGCTGAGAGGTTACCGATCCAGTCGTGAGCACCGATAACGATGTCTGGAGAGCCAGTTGGTTCGGTGAGCTTCTCGAGCGCAGCCTTCGAGTCAGTCTTGTTGACGACGTTGATGGTGACGCTTGGGTTTGCCTTCTTGAAATCAGCGGCGAGCTTCTTCAAGCCGGTGACCTTGGCACCATCAGCCCAAACGAGAATCGAGCTGGCAGCCGATGCTGGGGGTACCGCAGCGGTACCAATAGCGAGCGCTGACACCAAGCCAGCAGCAAGCAACTTCCCTTGCAGACGCATAAGTTTTCCTCCATAAGAAAATGCTCATATTCGAGCAGGCGAATCCTTCGCCCACGCTCTCACCCTGTCAACAGGGAGCGGACTCCCGCGAACTACCGAAACCATATCGTTACCGTCAGGTGAACTTGAGTCACCCGAACGGGCAAATAAGGCTGAACGACCCCCTAAATGGGGCGATTTAGATAACAAAAGCGGGACGCCACCTCCTGGTGACGTCCCGCTCTCGGTTTGAGACTTAGAAGTCCATTTCGCCTGGGCCACCGGCTGCAGCTGCACCCTTTGGCTCTGGCTTGTCCGCCACGACGCACTCGGTCGTGAGGAAGAGACCGGCAATCGAGGCTGCGTTGAGCAATGCTGAACGAGTGACCTTGGCTGGGTCAATGATGCCTGACTTGATCAGGTCGACATATTCGCCGGTCGCTGCGTTGAGACCCCAGCCAGCTGGCTGATTGCGAACCTTCTCAACTACGACGCCACCTTCGAGGCCAGCGTTGATTGCGATCTGCTTCAGAGGCGCTTCGATGGCCACGCGGACAATCGCTGCGCCGGTCGCTTCGTCACCAGTCAGGTTGAGCTTCGCGAACGCGCCTTCAGCCGCCTGAATCAACGCAACGCCACCACCAGCGACGATGCCTTCTTCAACCGCAGCCTTTGCGTTGCGTACTGCGTCTTCAATGCGGTGCTTGCGCTCCTTGAGTTCGACCTCGGTAGCTGCACCTGCCTTGATGACTGCAACGCCGCCGGCGAGCTTCGCCAAACGCTCCTGCAACTTCTCACGGTCGTAGTCGCTGTCTGACTTTTCGATCTCGGCGCGGATCTGGTTGACGCGACCAGCAATCTGATCTGCATCGCCAGCACCGGTCACGATGGTGGTCTCGTCCTTGGTCACAACAATCTTGTGTGCGCGACCAAGAAGCTCAAGGCCAGTGTTCTCAAGCTTGAGGCCAACTTCTTCGCTGATGACCTGACCACCGGTGAGGATGGCGATGTCCTGAAGCATTGCCTTGCGGCGATCGCCAAAGCCAGGAGCCTTGACTGCAACCGCGCGGAAGATGCCGCGGATCTTGTTGACAACGAGAGTTGCGAGAGCTTCGCCTTCGAGATCTTCAGCGATGATGAAGAGTGGCTTGCCTGACTGCATCACGCGCTCGAGAATCGGGAGCAAGTCCTTGATCGCTGAGATCTTCTGGTTTGCAAGCAAAATATATGGATCTTCAAGTACGGCTTCCATGCGCTCTGGATCGGTGACAAAGTAAGGCGAGATGTAACCCTTGTCGAAACGCATACCCTCAGTGAGCTCAAGCTCGATACCGAAAGTGTTGCTCTCTTCGACAGTGATGACGCCTTCCTTGCCGACCTTGTCCATCGCTTCAGCGATCTTCTCGCCGATCACGGTGTCAGCAGCAGAGATAGATGCAGTAGCTGCAATCTGTTCCTTGCTTTCGACTGGCTTGGCCATAGCGAGCAGTTCGGCGCTGAGCGCTTCGACTGCTGCTTCGATGCCCTTCTTCAATGACATTGGGTTTGCACCGGCTGCGACGTTGCGCAGACCTTCGCGCACAAGAGCCTGTGCCAAGACGGTTGCGGTGGTGGTGCCGTCGCCAGCTACGTCGTCAGTCTTCTTTGCGACTTCTTTGACGAGCTCTGCGCCGATCTTCTCGTAAGGATCTTCGAGTTCGATCTCTTTAGCGATTGAGACACCGTCGTTGGTGATGGTGGGAGCTCCCCACTTCTTCTCCAAGACAACGTTGCGACCCTTAGGTCCGAGCGTGACTTTGACAGCGTCTGCCAGGACGTTCATACCGCGCTCAAGTGCGCGACGAGCATCCTCATCAAATGCGATGATCTTTGCCATCGGGACTGATTCCTCCAGAACGAGTGGTGTTCGGTTTGTAGAGCAGCCTCGGCCCGCGACGGCTGAAGCCAACCCACTTTCGCCATACTGAAAGTCGGTCAGATTCGTCCTGGCTGCTCCCCCTCGGCCGCGAGTTATCACTCTAGGCCCGAGAGTGCTAACGCAATTCTTGGCACTCTCCCCCTGAGAGTGCAAATTGGGAGCCCATTTCGGTCAAAAATCTCTCACGTCGCTCACAGGTTTTGTCTGCGAGAATTGCCCACCTATCTCGAGGGGTTCTCATGATCCGCAAGACCATCACAGCTATCGCGGCTGGCGCACTTCTCTTCACTGGCCTAGCCGCTGCTCCGGCATCAGCTTTGCCGGGGCGCACGATCTGGGTAGTCGACGACACCACTTTCAAGCTGATGGTCACTGATAACCCCGCGACCGCCAACGGCTGCCCTACCGACCTCTCAGGCAACACCAAAGCGACCTACGCGGGCGCCACTGGTCTTCGCACAGCTATTAATAATGCAATCGCCGATGACACCATCGTGTTGTGCAATAACAACGGCGCTCGCTCGAACTTCGATCTGAGCACGCTTGCCGTGACGGGTGATCCGAACGCTCGCACGCTTCAGGCAAAGGTCGCGCTGACGATTGTTGGTCAGACCAACGTGACCGCGAGCCGACCACTCATTTCAGGTGGCAGCGTCGTGCGCCCATTCATTATTGCGGCCGGCGCAGCTGATGTCGTGACTATTACTGGTGTGACGATTGCCAATGGCGTCGCTGCAGGAACAGGCGATAACTGCCTCGCCAACGGCGCTTGTGGTGGTGGCATCAAGGTGGCCTCTGGCCAGCTCGTGCTCAACAAGTCAGTCGTCCGCGAGAACGTTGCTTCGGGCTCTGGCGCAGGAATCGCTGTGGCCGCGGCCGCATCCGCTTCTGTCACGGTCGAGGCGTCTGCATTCATCGGAAATGCTGCAACGTTCAACGGCGGTGCGATTTACAACGCCGGCGCGAACACCGTCCACGTCACCAACGTCACGTTCAGCGGCAACGCTGCCAGCACTGGCGCTGGCGCTGCGGCGTACGACTCGAGCGGCACCACGACTCTTGATTACGTCACCGCAGTCGATAACTACGGAGCTAACTCTGTTGTTGCGGGTAATCGCCTGACGGTCTCAAACTCCATCATCGCGCAGAAGTCTCACCAGACTCCGATTTGCGACAACACCGTCAATATCAGCAGTGGCAATCTCGTGACGGGTCTCGGTTGCAGCGGCGTCGTGGCCTACACCGCGGGTGCAGGCGCGACCTCCTCTGGCTACGTCACTTACAGCCAGCTGCGCATCGGCCGTCTGTACACACCTGCACTCGTGGGCGTTCCACAGTTCCGTCTGCTCACCGGCAGTGCAGCCATTGACTTCATTGCCACTGACATCAGCTCGTTGGTAAAGGACCAGGCCGGCAATGCCCGCCCAGCCACCGAGCTTGGATTCCAGCCGCTCAACGACGCGGGCGCAATCGAGAAGTCCGCGGTCTCGGCCGTGCGCGTTCCGACGACGTTGCTCTCTTACCCAGCTGCTGTCGACCTCAACACCTACGACACTGTGTCGTTGCCACCAGCCACTTATGCATCGTTCGACGGCATCAGCGCGATCAATTACGGCTCCCTCACTCCAGACATCTGCACCACCGACGGCAGTGGACGTATGTTGCTCAAGGCCATCGGTGACTGTGTTGTTGAGACCTATGTTGTCGACAGCACCACCAACAGCACGTATTACGAAGAATTCTTTGCGACCACATCGTTCAAGGTCTACGTGCCACACGCACCTTCAATACCAACGAACATGTTCATCGTTACGAAGACCACTTCACTGAAGATTTCGTTCGCTGCTCCGGTCGACAACGGCGGCTCCGCAATCAAGCGTTACGCAATTCAAGTCAGGGCCAAGACGAGCCCGACTGGAAAGACCGTAACTTGTGCAGCCAACCCATGCATCGTCGCCGGTTTGCTCTCTGACACCGCATATGAAGTCAACATTGTCGTCACCAACATGGACGGTCTCTCTGGCACGTACGCGATTTCAAGCAACATCAAGACTGCAGCGACCGTGACGCCGACAAGCCCACAGAAGGCAAGCACTAAGCCTGGCATCGGTCAGGTCACTGTGAAGTGGACGGCGCCGCGATCTGCTGGTCAGACCAAGCTCGCTTTCTACGTTGTGCGCGTGTACAAGCTGACGAACTTGAAGGTTCCGTTCAAGGAAGTCACCGTGGCGGCCAACAAGTCATTTGGCACCGTCAAGGGTCTCTCACGAAACGTTAAGTACGTAGCTCGTGTGTACGCCTACAACTCAGGTGGCGGATCGCTACCGACGCCGAATCTCGCGTTCACGTCGAAGTAGCCGAAGACTTCTGATCGGCGCGACCATCTAGGGCACTTAAGTGCGCGCTGGATGGACGAGGTAAAACGGTCCGGCCCAACTATCTAGGCCTGGTTCAACTTCTTGGCTAGCGCTCGTGCTGAGCTGCACGCGCAGCATCGTCTTCGTCGTATCGATGAAGCAGCCTTGTTGAAGCGTGATGCGAAGTGTGCCTTCAGACGTAACAGCCAGTCGCGGCGCACAGTTGGCCAGCGCAGGCATGCCATTGATTGGCGTCACGGTCATCGGCGAACCGATATCTCCGAAGCAGTCGACCGCGTTGGCACTGAAGCTGAATCGGTAGCCCGAGAGATAAGCGCCAGTGGTCGACTTAAGCAGGCTCAAGGACAGTCGCGGAGCCTCGTTGTTGATTGCGAGATCGCGCCACTGACAAGGATCTGCCGACCACGGGGTTCGAGTGGTGACGTCGATGACGAAGTCATCGCCGCCAGGCGTCGGAGTCAGTGCATATGCATCAACGGCGGCGACATCGCTGGTACCAGGCAAGGCAGCCTCGATGCCGAAGGTCGCACGGCGTGAAATGAAAGTGCGCTCCCCTGCCCATGCACCCGTGCTCGCTGGCAGCGTTTGAGACTGCGTGCCGAGGAAGAAAGCGCCTGTGTAATCGATACCTAGCGCAGTGCGCTCCGCTGCCTGCTCTGCTTCGACTTTGGCAATCCAAGGTCCGAACCAGCTTGCGCGAGTGAACACGCGTGGAGTCTTGGTCGTGCACGACTTCAAGGAGCCGTAGGACGCCAATCCCATGACCACCTGCCGGCCATTAACAATGCCGATCAGTGGTGAACCTGAATCAAGATTGCATGCGCCGCTGAACGTACCGTTTCGATTGATTCGACCGACCGCGAACTGGGTGCGCAACAAGAAGTCAGGGAACCACTTCTTTGCGATCTTCGACTGGTCATACTGCACGACGCGTCGCAGAGTGGTCGGAAGTCGCTTGCGTTCATTCTCACCCCAGCCGTAAAGCACTGAAGGTTTGCGCAGCAAGTAAGTGACTTCGGGATTAGTCGCGACGCGTGGATACGACTCAACATTGAGAGGCGCATAGAGATCGATGACTGCAAGATCGAATAAGAAACTACCCGTGCGGTAATGCGGATAGAACGTGACCTTGCGGGGCTGACCAATCTCACCGCGGCTCGAGGAGTTCTTCTGGCTCGCCACGACAACAAAACCGGTGTCAGAGACGGAGTCGATGCAATGTGCGGCAGTCAGCACCGTGTACGGGCTGATCAGGACTCCACCACAGGCATAGCCATTGGGCTTGCGATCAAAGCGTCCGTCGATCTGCCAAAGCGAAACCATCCACGGCGCTTCAGATGCAGGGATGTAAGCGAGATCGGGGTTGGTGATGGCGTTAGCAGCAGGACTCAAGGTCGCGGCCAGAATCGAAGCCACGACTCCCGCAATGACTACTCGGAATCGCCCCATACGCACTGCGGCACGTTAACAGCGCAGCGACGTCGAGATTAAATCCCCCGCGTCGCTCACAGACAACATTCAGATACGAAACAAGGCGACCACATCCGAAGATGTAGCCGCCCTGCCAAGCGTGCGGTTAGCGTCAGCTTGCGTGGCGAACGTTGCCTGCCTGAGGACCCTTAGGGCCTTCGACAATTTCGAACTCGACGCGCTGATCCTGATCAAGCACACGGAAGCCATCCATCTGGATTGCGGTGTGATGAACAAAAACGTCGCGCTCGGTTCCATCTACAGAAATGAAGCCGAAGCCCTTTTCTGAGTTGAACCACTTAACCGTGCCGGTCATGGTTGACATGACATTCCTTACATGTTGTGGATACCGACTTCTTCGTTTGAACAAGTCGGGTCGTTCGTAGTGCCATCCCACATCACGTCTTGCGCCAAGCAGGGGGTATTCAGATTGACCGTTGGCGAGTGTATGGCACTAACTACCCCCGAAGGAAAGGGCTTTTAGCGATATCCGCCGTTTTGTAACCCAGCCTTTATCTCAAAGAGGTTGTGTTGCCAGTAATTGCGACTGCGGGCGTAGGAGTAGAGGCAAGCGGCCCAATACAGTGGGAAATAGGGCAAACCGAGCGTGAATACGTATTGCCACGCATGCTCTGCCTCATGCTTCATGAGGGGAAACGGAACATCGTTGAGCTCGGGCCAACCTTGGTGGCGGACGACCACCACGTCACCGAATGTCATCGCGGCTGACTTTGGCCAGGGAATGTTGCACTGCATGAAGACGATGAGACCAAAGCGTGGGTCCCATACCGGCTTTCCACGCGACAACACCCCCACGATCAGCCCGAAGAGGGTGATGCCAGTGAGGGTGTTGAAAAGGTGGCGGATCATTTGCCGCCGGGGCATTAGCGAGTCATTCCCAGACGACGAGCGCTGCGCTGCTTCTGACGCTCGGCACGCATGCGGCGAAGGCGCTTGACGAGCATCGGATCGAATTCAAGAGCTGCTTCGGTATCAATCAGGGCGTTAAGCACCTGGTAATACCTAGTCGCGCTCATATCGAAGAGTTCTCGGATGGCATTTTCTTTGGCGCCGGCGTACTTCCACCACTGGCGCTCAAACTCGAGCAAAAGACGATCGCGCTCGGAGAGGCCGCTGCCTGACTCAGGCTGCTGC
>JBDLPZ010000162.1:0-7346 GCA_039800825.1 Actinomycetota bacterium | reverse complement strand
ATGAACGCGCAGCGATTCAGACGCAAAAGTCCCGCCGCAGAATTCCAAGGTGGGGCGATTGAGAGTGTCGCCGTTTTCGATCAGTGCAATCTCGACGTTGTTGAGATCCGCAGACTTGAGGCTGATTGATTGAAGAAGTTCTTGTGGCGCGATGAGGGGCTGATCGCCGCCATCGTCAAAGATCGCAGAAGCATCGACGTTTGGATAGCCGGCCGGACCAAAACCTGACGCGGTGTAATCACTCAGTGCGACCAGACCTGGTTGCCACGAGTTAGTGCTCGAGAGCGGTTTGGTGTTGGCTTCTTTGAGTGCCGCCTCGCGTGCATCTGAAATGCCGCAGCCGCTGAGAGCGAGCATCATGGCGGAGCTCAGAGCAATGGCTTTGAGTGATGTGCGACGCATGGCGCAAGTATGAAGCATTCGGCTTAGCCGTGGGCGGCGCGGGTGAGTCGGTCGCGCACTGCGACGGCGATATCCGAGCCTTCAGGAAGAAGCGCGATCACCGTCTTGAGTCCGAGGCGGTCGGCCTCGCGGAGTGCGCCGTAGAGCTCCTCGGCATACATCTGGTTGGTGGCAGGCATGCTGAGGCGAATCGCACCGTGCGGAGTTTGAACAATCTCAGGGGCAATGACGCCGACGAATCCATCGCCTGTGGTGCGGGCGACTTCGGCGGTGAGTTGGTCTTCGTTCTCCACGAGCAGCACTGATGCATCGGGCGCGTAGTGAGAGTCGAGAGTGCCAGGTGCCTTGAGTTCGGCACCTTGGGTCGCGACGGCGAGCCCAGTGACTTTCTCGATATCGGCGACGGTGATCGCACCGGGACGCAAGATGCGCGGAGCATCGCCAGTGCAGTCGATGATGGTCGATTCGACACCGACTTCGCAGTCGCCGCCATCAATGATGACATCGAGTTCTGCGTTGAGTCGATCGCCGAGATCTGCGAGCACGTGCATCGCACTCGTGGGACTGACGGCACCGAATTGGTTGGCACTCGGCGCAGCGACGCCGCCTCCGAAAGCATCGAGCACGGCGAGTGCAACTGGATGGTTCGGGACGCGCAAGCCAACTGTGTCTTGTCCGCCTGTCACGAAATCTTGGGCTCGCTGCCCGCGCTTCAGAATCAACGTCATCGGCCCAGGCCAGTAAGCAGCTGCGAGCTGCTGCGCGTACAGCGGGAAATCGCTTGCCCAGTCGAGAACTTTGTCGGCACTGCCGATGTGGACGATGACGGGGTGATCTTGTGGTCGACCTTTGACGGCATAAATCCGAGCGACCGCATCGGCTGAGTCTGCATCGGCAGCGAGGCCATAGACAGTCTCGGTAGGCAATCCGACGAGTCCGCCGGCGCGAAGCGCCGCGACGGCATCAGCGATGTCGGTTGCGCCTAACACTCGGACTTGGGTCATGGCGGGATTCTCCCAGACGTGTGCGTTCTGGATTACTGAGCGCCGCTATCCCACTCGGCGAGAGTGCCGAGAGTGATGGGCTGAGCGATCACGCGCTTGTGGGCGGCAGCGAGAGCGGCTGCATCGGTCTCGACACCTGCACAGTCACGGATCACATCGGCGCAGTTGGCGGCGCACATGCGCCCCTGACACCAGCCCATTCCCACGCGCGTGAATAGTTTGACGGCGCGCGGGTCACTGGCCCCGAACTCATCGATCGCTTCTCGCACCTCGCCCACGGTCACTTCTTCGCAGCGGCAGAGCGTGGTGTGGTTAGGCAGGTGCTTCGTCCAGCCAGCAGGAATTGAGTAAGCGCTTAACAGGTACTTGGCGAAGCGACGACCACGGGCGCGAGTGCGCCGAGCATCCTCAGTATCAGCACCTCGACGGCCGACCGAGTCGGCAGCGGCGGCACCAGCAATTTCGCCCTCTGCAAGTGCGACGTCTGAGCCAGCTATGCCAGCGAGTTCTCCAGCCGCCCAGACGCGGTCATTGCTGGTCTGCTGATTGTCATCGACTGTGACGTTAAGCGATTCGTCGATCCCAACCTTCGTTGAAAGTCCGAGGTTGACTGCTAGTTCGACGTTGGGTTCAAATCCCCAGCCGGTCGCAACGACATCACACTCAATGCCGATGATGCCCTTGTTTGTTCTGACGGAAACGGCACGCACTGCCCCGTTGTCATTTCGCAACGCTGCGTCGATGGTGGCGCGGTCGATGAGCCGCACGTTTCCTCTCCGCAGTGCGCCGAGCAGCTCGATTGCTTGGGAGATCTTGTGCCGACCAGCAATCATCGCTGCAGGATTGGCGGCGAGTGCCGTGAACGAATGCGCTTCGACGACCGCGACGACAGTGCCACCCGCCTTGAGGACGTCGGCAGCCGTTGCGAGCAAGAAGGGTCCCGTTCCAGCGATCACCACGCGCTGTCCAGCGACAAGATTGTTGCCTTTGACGAGCGACTGCAATCCGCCGACGGTGATCGAACCTGGAGCATCCCAGCCATCAAAAGCCAGTGCTCGATCGTGTGCACCAGTGGCGAGGATCAGTCGTGGTGCGATGACTTCGATCGCGGCTTCGTCGCGCTCGCCTTTGCGGATGCGCACGGTGAACGATTCGCCATCATCGCTAACCGACCAGACGGCGCTGCGAGAGAGATAACTGAGGTTGCCGCGCGACTGCTGCGCTGCGATGCGCTGGGCCAGCTGTTGGTACGTCGCCCAGTCGCGGTTGTGTGACTCACCCGAGCCGTCATGGCGGAAGTACTGACCACCGAGACGTTCGCCCGCATCGACCAGCACAACTCGAACACCACGTTCGGCAGCAGCA
Source organism: Actinomycetota bacterium (assembly GCA_039800825.1). Lineage (GTDB taxonomy): Bacteria > Actinomycetota > Actinomycetes > S36-B12 > UBA5976 > JAFMIT01. The sequence goes on along the minus strand of JBDLPZ010000162.1, from coordinate 4,575 downwards.
GCCGCGGCCGAGAGACCAGCGGGACCTGCACCGATGACGACCAACTCAGTCTTCATCGCGAACACCTGCCTGCGAACTCAGGACGTCGCCATTCTGGATGACGTCGAGGCAGGCGCGAATGTCTGCCTTGTCGTTTATGGTGATGAGGCAATCAAAACATTGGCCAATGCCACAGAACAGACCTCGCGGCGCATCATTGTGCCGCGTCGATCGCCACGCCATCACACCGTTGCTGATCAATGCTGCAGCGACGGTAGAGCCAGCGGTCGTGCGCATCTCGACGCCGTCGAAAGTGAAACGAATCTCAGACATCAGCTGCCTCCTCGAATCGCACAGGATTAAACGGCGCGAGAGCCACTTCAGTGGCACGCTGCATGACGGCGTCCGCAATCATCTTGCCGCTCGCAGGGGCGAGACCGACGCCAGCGCCTTCGTGACCGCACGCATGAAACAGTCCAGGCACTCGCGAATCGGGACCAATCACCGGCAAGTGATCAGGGCAGTAAGGGCGGAATCCTGAATACGTGCGCAAAAGCATGATGTCTTTAAGAAACGGGAAGATCGCGATTGCGCCAGCCGCGAGTTTCTGCAGCGCTTCGTAGTTGATGCTGCGATCGAAGCCGACGCGTTCGCGACTTGCACCAATCAGAATCGTGCCAGCGCGAGTGCCTTCGACGACTGTCGATGTCTCAAGACCTTCGTTGTCGCTCGCAACGTTCGCGAGGTACTCAGCGGTGTACACCTTGTGATGCACCATCACCGGTTGTGGCGTGGTGACGAGAATGAATCCGCGGCGCGGATGAATCGGTAGCTCGACTCCCGCTAGCTGCGCGACTGCGCCGCCCCACGTTCCGGCCGCGTTGACGACCACAGGTGTCGCGCACCGTCCACGCGATGTGACGACGGCAGTCACAGCGCCCGCGGCATCGCGTTCGATGCCGGTCACTTCAGCGTTTGTCACGACAGTGACGCGCGCTGAGGCATTGCGAAGAATCTCTGCTGCAGTCAACATCGGCTGTACCTGTGCATCTTGTGGGTACAAGACCGCCGAGAGAATCGCGGGATTGATATGAGGCTCAAGCTCAAGCAACTGTTCGCGATCGAGATCGACCGCTTCGACGCCGGCACCGCGTTGAAATTCCGCAGTCTCCTTAAGTCGCTTCGCGATGAGTTCTGACGTTGCGACGACTATGCCGCCCTTGGATTCAAACTCGCCGACCTTGAGGTCTGCTGCGATCTCTTGCCAAAGGCGACGGCTGTACAGCGCGAGCTCGAGCTCTGCGCCGATTTCCTTATCGCTGACCAGGATGTTGCCCTCGCCCGCGCCCGTCGTGCCGCTGGCCACGAGCCCGCGATCGACCACGACCACGTTGAGCCCCTCGGCCGCGAGGTAATGCGCACAGCAAGCGCCCACCACGCCCGCGCCGATGACGACCGCGTCGGCGGTCGCTGGCATCTGGGCGGAGTTCATCGGGGAATCCTTACAGTCGGAAGGATTTGGCACTTGCCAAACCCTCAGGTGGCGAGTGTAGTATGTGATGTATTACAGACTCAAGAGAGGCCATCATGACTCGCAAGCCCTGGCACGGAGTGCTCACCGCAACCGCCCTTCCCTTCAATGCAGACGGCAGCGTCGATTGGGACGCTTACGGCGACCACGTCGCGTGGCAGGCGGCTTCTGGCTGTCACGGTGTTGTCCCCAACGGCAGCCTCGGCGAGTACCAAGTACTGACCGACGACGAGCGCCGCAAGGTCGTCGAAGTCGCTGTCGCAGCATCGCCTGCTGGCTTCACTGTCATGCCGGGCGTCGCCGCATACGGCGCTGACGAAGCACGGGCTTGGGCCGAGCAGGCAGCCGAAGCGGGCGCGCAATGCGTCATGTTGTTGCCGCCGAATGCATACCGCGCAGATGAGCGTGCCGTCATGGAGCACTACCGCATCGTCAACAAGGCCGGCATCCCCATCGTCGCGTACAACAACCCTTACGACACCAAAGTCGATCTGACTCCGTCGCTTCTCGGCAAGCTTCATGCCGAAGGTTTGATTGTTGCGGTCAAGGAATTCTCAGGCGATGCGCGTCGCGCATATGAGATCGCTGAATTTGCACCAGAGCTCGACATCCTGATCGGTTCTGACGACGTCCTGCTTGAACTCGCCATCGCTGGCGCAGTCGGCTGGGTCTCTGGCTACCCCAACGCCTTCCCGATCACGTGCGTCGACATGTACGAACTGGCGATGGACAAGAATCTTGATGAAGTGCTGCCTCTGTACCGAATGATGCATCCATTGCTGCGCTGGGATTCAAAGACTGAATTCGTTCAGGCCATCAAACTCTCGATGGACATGGCCGGCCGCAAGGGTGGCGCTTGCCGTCCACCGCGCCAGCCACTGACCGCAGAGCAGGAAGCAATCGTGCGCGCAGCAACTCAGGTCGCAATAGACGCTGGTGCTCGATGACCAGCGAGAAAGTCTCGCTACCCACGTGGTTTAAGGCTGTCGACTCACACACTGAGGGCATGCCGACACGTGTCATCGTCGACGGCGTCGGCGAGATTCCTGGCGCGACCATGTTCGACAAGCGTCGCTACTTCATGGACCACATGGACGACGTGCGCTTGTTGCTGATGAACGAGCCGCGCGGTCACTCGGCGATGAGCGGTGCGATCTTGCAGCCGTCGACGCGACCCGACTGCCAATGGGGCGTCGTGTACATCGAAGTTTCTGGCTGCTTGCCGATGTGTGGCCACGGCACCATCGGTGTCGCGACTGTGCTCGTCAACGAAGGCATGGTCGATGTCACTGAAGGCGTCACACACATCAATCTAGATACACCTGCCGGTCTCGTCGGCGTCGACGTCAAAGTTGAGGGTGGCAAGGCTCGACAGGTCACGCTGACCAACGTGCCTTCGTTCACTGTCGGCCTCGACCGCGTCGTTGATGTGCCGGGCATCGGACCCGTGCAATACGACTTGGCGTTCGGCGGAAACTTCTACGCGATTGTTCCGATTGAACGCATCGGCATCGAGTTTGATCGCAAGAACAAAGACGAGATGCTCGCCGTCGCACTTCGGATGATGGATGCCATCAACGAACACGATGAGCCAGTACACCCAGAGAATCCTGAGATCCGCGGATGCCATCACGTCTACCTCGAAGCTCCTGGCAGTACCGCGCAACATTCGCGTCACGCGATGGCGATTCATCCAGGTTGGTTCGACCGCTCACCATGCGGTACTGGTACCAGCGCGCGCATGGCACAGCTTCACACCCGTGGCCTGCTACCTCTCAACCAGGACTTCATCAACGAGTCGTTCATCGGCACGAACTTCATCGGCCGTCTGCTTGAAGAAACGACGGTCGGTGGACTGCCAGCAGTCATCCCAACCGTGACCGGTCGCGCGTGGATCACTGGTCATGCCGAGTACACCTACGACCCGACCGACCCATTCCCTACTGGCTTTGAGCTCTAAGGACATCATGAGCATCGTCTCTCGTTCGCCACACAATCCCTCTGACGTCGTCGCGACAATCGAAGAAACTGCAGATGTGGCTAGCGCTGTCGCTGCCGCACGCATCGCACAACGCGCTTGGTGGGCAAGCGGAGCTGCCACCCGCAGTGGCTCGATGACTAACGCCGCTAACGCACTCGCGGCTCGCACTGACGAAGTGGCTGCACTGATCGTGCGAGAGGTCGGCAAGCCGATTGCTGAAGCTGTCGGCGAAGTCGGTCGCGCAGTCGCGATCTTGCGTTACTACGCGCAAGCCTCGTACGCGCCGAAGGGCGACATGTTCCCGCCATCGGCGAAGGGATTCCTCTGGTCGGAGCGTCGCCCACATGGCGTCGCGGGTCTCATCACGCCATGGAATTTCCCAGTCGCCATTCCACTGTGGAAAGCCGCACCGGCTCTGGCTGCTGGCAATGCAGTCGTCATCAAGCCATCGCCAGATGCCGTCGCATCGGCGGAACTGCTCAACGAAATCCTGCAGCCGCACTTCCCAGCTGATCTCATCAACTTCGTGTTCGGTGGCGCAGAAGTCGGCGAAGCACTGGTCGACAATGCCGACGTCATCTCCTTCACCGGCTCAAACGCAGTCGGCAAACAGATCGCTGTGGCTGCGACTCGACGTGGCATTCCAGTTCAATCAGAAATGGGCGGCCAGAATGCGGCCATCGTGCTTCCTTGTGCCGATATCGAAAGCACCGCAGCCATGATTGCTGGCGCGTCGATGTGGTTCGCAGGCCAAAAGTGCACCTGCACCCGTCGAGTCATCACTCTCGGTCACCAGCCCGAGTTCATCGCGGCGCTCGTAGCGGCGGTGGAGGCTCTCAAGACTGGTGACCCCGCGACTGTCGGCAACACCGTCGGGCCATTGATTAATGAAACGTCGATGATGAAGTTCCGCTCTGCGCTCGAGTCAGCAAAAGCGATCGGCGCTGAAGTGCTCACGGGCGGTGACGTCGTCGCTGGCGAAGGCTTCTACGTGCAGCCGACGATTCTGCGCGGAGTTCCGGCCGATCATCCGTTGTCCTGCGATGAAGTTTTCGGCCCACTTCTCACTGTGCATGAGGCCACG
>JBDLPZ010000161.1:0-5443 GCA_039800825.1 Actinomycetota bacterium | reverse complement strand
CGGCAGCACATGCGCGGCTATTTGCCAGTCGGCCACAACGCGTGGCGACAGTCCGCGTGGGCTAAGTACTAATGCTGCCTGAGATTGTTCTGGCTTCTGCATCGCCTGCACGACGCCAACTTCTTCTCAACGTCGGTATCACTCCGCGCATCATCGTGAGCCATGTCGATGAGGATGGCCTCGTCGCTGACAACAATTGGACTTCGCCGGAGCAGGTGGCTCGAGGCTTGGCGATCGCAAAAGCTGAGGCGGTCGCCCAAAAGATTGCGCAAACTCTTGATCTGAGCGACGTGTTGATTATTGGCTGCGACTCGGTGATGGAATTTGATGGGCATCTGCATGGCAAGCCAGGCACGCCCGACGCGGCGAGTGCACGACTACGCGAAATGAGCGGCGGCAGCGGCCACCTCCACACGGGTCATCACGTGATTCGCGTGACCGATGGAGTCGCTTCGAGTGCGAGCGCTGTGACGAGCACAGAAGTCGTGTTTAACGAAATCACCGAGGCCGAAGTAGCGGCGTATGTCGCGACCGGTGAACCCCTGCATGTCGCTGGCGCGTACACCCTCGATTCCCTCGGCGGACCGTTCATCCGTGAGATCCACGGCGACCCCTCGAACGTCATTGGCCTCTCGCTGCCGACGCTGCGCGGGCTGTTTGGGGAGCTGGGCGTGACCTGGGATCAGGTATTACGCGCACGCGCCCAATAACTCGCCTAAGTGACTGCCTAGTAGCGGCTTTGCTTCCTAGACTCCCCCTCAGTCCCCGAAAAGGAGAAAACCTGTGACCACTCGGACACTGCGCAAAGTTCTCATCGCAAACCGCGGTGAAATCGCCGTACGAGTCGCACGTGCCTGCCGCGACGCCGGTTTGCAGTCAGTCGCCGTGTACGCAGATCCTGATCGGGATGCTCTCCACGTCAAGATGGCCGACGAGGCGTATTCACTCGGCGGCGCGACTGCCGCAGAGTCGTACTTGGTCATCGACAAACTCCTCGACGTTGCTCGCCAGTCGGGCGCCGACTCGGTTCACCCTGGCTATGGCTTCTTGAGCGAGAACGCAGATTTCGCGCAGGCTGTCATCGATGCTGGTCTCACGTGGATCGGACCCTCACCAGATGCAATTCGCAGTCTCGGTGACAAGGTTTCGGCCCGCCACATTGCCGCACGCGCCGGTGCTCCACAGGTTCCAGGCACTCCTGACCCAGTCAAGGGCGCAGACGAAGTCGTTGCGTTCGCGCAACAGTTCGGCTTGCCAGTTGCCATCAAGGCAGCCTTCGGCGGCGGCGGTCGTGGCCTCAAGGTCGCGCGCACGCTCGAAGAAATTCCGGAACTTTACGAATCTGCAGTGCGCGAAGCCGTCGCTGCATTCGGTCGCGGCGAGTGCTTTGTTGAGCGCTACCTCGACAAGCCACGTCACGTCGAGACTCAGTGTCTCGCGGACATGCATGGCAATGTCGTCGTCGTTTCGACCCGCGACTGCTCGTTGCAGCGTCGTCACCAGAAGCTTGTCGAAGAGGCGCCAGCTCCGTTCTTGAGCGACTTGCAGATCGAAGAGCTCTACAGCTCATCCAAGGCGATCTTGCGCGAGGCGGGCTACGTCGGCGCAGGTACCTGCGAATTCTTGATTGGTGTCGATGGCACCATTTCGTTCCTTGAGGTCAACACCCGCCTGCAGGTCGAACATCCTGTGTCTGAAGAAGTCACCGGCATCGACTTGGTGCGAGAGATGTTCCGCATCGCAGCTGGCGAACCTCTCGGTTACGACGATCCAAAGGTCACTGGCCACTCATTCGAATTCCGCATCAACGGCGAAGATCCAGGTCGCAACTTCTTGCCAGCACCTGGCGTTCTCTCCACTTTCAATCTGCCTGCAGGTCCTGGCGTGCGCGTCGACACTGGTTTCAAGCAAGGCGATGTCATCGGCGGAAACTTCGACTCACTGCTCGCCAAGCTCATCGTCACTGGCGCGACCCGCGAACAGGCTTTGCAGCGTTCGCGTCGCGCACTTGCCGAGATGGACGTCGAAGGCATCGCCACGGCGCTGAGCTTCCACCGCGTCGTCGTAGAAGAAGCCGATTTCGCTCCAACTGAAGGCCCATTCCGCGTTCACACGCGCTGGATTGAGACCGAGTTCAACAACACGATCGAGGCCTACGACGGTTCGGCCGATGCAGTCGAGACTGCTGGCGAGCGCGACACAGTCGTCGTCGAAGTCGGCGGCAAGCGCGTTGAGGTTTCACTGCCAGCCGGATTCGGTGCAGCTCCTGCAGTTGTCACGAAGCCTGCGGGTCCCGGCCCTAAGCGCAGTGCCAAGAAGGCTTCCGGCGGCGCGACTGGCGACAGCTTGAACTCCCCTATGCAGGGCACGGTCGTCAAGATTGCGGTCGCTGAAGGTCAGACTGTCGCGCAGGGCGAACTGATTGTGGTTCTTGAAGCGATGAAGATGGAACAGCCCCTCAATGCGCACAAGGCCGGTGTCATCACCAACCTGACGATTGAGGTCGGCGCGACCGTTCCAAGCGGAACGATTCTCTGCGAGATTAAGTAATCGCTTCTGCGACAGCAATACTGCTTTAGTGCAGTCTGCGGGCTGCTTCGGCGACCGAGCCACTCAGAGATGGGTAGACCGTGAACGTCGCGGCGAGATCTTCAGCAGTCAATCGATGGGTGACGGCGAGTGCCACTGCGTAAATCAACTCGCTGGCGCGCGGTGCCACGATCACGCCGCCAATGACAGTGTGATTGCTCGGCAAACAAAACAGCTTGATGAAGCCGTCTTCGATTTCCTGCATCTTTGCGCGCGCGTTTGTCTTCAGCGGAAGCATCACAACGTCAGCTGTGACTTCGCCGGATGTGACTTGAGCCTGCGTGACGCCGACTGTTGCGATCTCTGGATCGGTGAAGATGTTGGCAGCGACCGTATCGAGATCGAGTGGATTGACTGCATCGCCGAGGGCATGCCACATCGCAATGCGACCTTGCATTGCAGCAGTTGATGCGAGCATGAGCACGCCAGTGCAGTCACCGGCTGCGTACACGCCGCGAGCTGAGGTGCGAGAGACACGGTCTACTTGAATAAACCCGGCGTCGTTCGTCGCGACACCACCTGCATCGAGGCCGAGATTCTCTGTGTTCGGGAGTGAACCGACCGCCATCAGGCAGTGCGAACCTTCGACGATTCGGCCGTCGGTAAGCGTGACGACGACCCCAGTGTCCGTAGCAGTGACCGACTCCGCGCGGGCCTTGCCGAGAACGTGGATACCGCGGCGAGTGAAGACGTCTTCGATGACTTGAGCTGCATCAGGGTCTTCACCTGGCAAGACGCGCTCGCGCGACGAAACGAGCACGACGTCACTGCCGAGAGCGTGATACGCCGAGGCGAACTCCGCACCCGTGACACCTGAACCGACCACGATGATCTTGGTCGGCAGTTCTTCGAGGTTGTAGAGCTGCTCCCAGGTCAGGATGCGCTTGCCGTCTGGCTGCGCCGCCGGCATCACGCGCGGACGTGCACCTGTAGCGAGCAGGATGACGTCGGCAGCGATGGTTTGTACGCCTGCCTCGGTCGTGACCTCGACCTGGCGATCGTTCAGCAACGCGCCAGTGCCGCGGATAATTGTCACGCCTTCGCGCTCGAGTCGCGCAGCAATGTCGGCGCTCTGCTGGTCGGCCATCCGAAGCAGTCGCTCGTTGACTTGAGCCATGTCGACGGTGATTGGGGAGTTGGTGTCGATGCCCAGGCGCTCGCTCTCGCGGAATCGAGTAAGGACGTCAGCGACGGAGATGAGCCCCTTTGATGGCACCACGTCGGTGAGGACGGCCGAGCCACCGAGACCATCGCGGTCGACGATGGTGACGTCCGCACCGAGCTGGCGAGCCACCAGCGCTGCTTCATAACCGCCAGGGCCGCCGCCAACAATTAACACCTTTGTCATGGTCACATCCTTCCCCATGATTCTCGCACGGAGTTAAATCTGTCCCTATGGGTATCTATGCGGCGTATGGAAACAACCTCGACCCCGCTCGAATGCTCGCGCGTGCGCCACATTCCCCCATCATCGGACCAGGCTGGCTTAACGGGTGGCGGCTGACGTTCGGCGGCGAGGATCGTTCGTGGCAGGGCGCATTGCCGACGATTGTGGAGGCAGCGGACTCGCAGGTGTACGTCATGCTTTATGCGTTGACAGATTTTGATGAGAATAATCTCGACTCAGCCGAGGGCTTCGACTTAGGCATGTATCGCAAGATTCGAGTGCGGGTGTCGACGCTTGATCGCGATGTGACTGCGTGGCTGTACGTGGTTGATGGCTACGAAGACGGCTTGCCGCTGCGCCAGCATGTCGAGGACATCATCACGGCAGCGCGGACGGCTGGAGCGCCCGAGGACTACATCGCAGACCTGCAGTCGCGAACCTGCCGGGATTAGAGAAAAGTGTCGCGGTCACGTACCACTTAGGGCATTTGCACGTACCGCATAGGGCATTTGCACGTACCGCAAAAGGGGCGCGAGTACGCTCTTAGGCATGACTGCATTTGAACGCGCCACTGAAGCCGCCCAACTCATTGCACAGCGAACCGGCGTCGAAAGCCACGACGTCGCGATAGTTCTCGGCAGCGGCTGGACGCCAGCTGCAGAACTGTTCGGCGACATCCTCACTGAGATTCCGTTTACCGAAGTTCCCGGCTTCAGTGCACCGGGCGTCGCGGGTCACGGCGGCAGTGTTCGATCGCTCGATCTCGGCAACGGCAAGCGCGGTCTCGTGTTCTTGGGGCGCACACATTTCTACGAAGGTCGCGGCGTCGAACCCGTCGTGCATGCGGTGCGCACTGCGGCCGCAGCGGGCGTCAAAGCGCTCGTGCTGACTAACGCCTGTGGCGGGTTGATGCCGCACTGGTCGCCTGGCACGCCTGTGTTGATTAGTGACCACATCAACTTCACCGGCCAGACTCCACTCACCGGTGCGAAGTTCGTCGATCTCACCAACGTCTACTCCCCTCGCTTGCGTGCTTTGTGCAAAGAGATCGATCCGACTCTCGAAGAAGGCGTGTACGTCGGTTTCGCTGGCCCTCAATACGAAACTCCTGCGGAGATCGAAATGGTTCGCCGCTGGGGTGCACACCTCGTTGGAATGTCGACCGTCCTCGAAGCAATCGCAGCGCGCGAAGCTGGTCTCGAAGTGCTCGGCGTATCGCTCGTCACCAATCTCGCTGCTGGTATGTCTGGCGAACCGCTTGATCACGCTGAGGTTCTTGCTGCCGGAAAGGCAGCTGCAGAACGCATGGGCACCTTATTGAGCCAAGTTCTTCGCGCGGTCTAGCATGACCATCGACGCAACATTTGAAGCGACGGTTCGCGGCTGGATCGCTGACGACCCAGACGAGACGACGGTTGCGCGCGCATCGGAACTTCTCGACGCGGCTCTTGCCGGCGATTCTTCCGC
>JBDLPZ010000160.1:0-8125 GCA_039800825.1 Actinomycetota bacterium | reverse complement strand
GCGAGCTCGCTCACAAAGTCGCTGGCGCCATCAAAGTGAACGGCAAGATCAAGGTGAAGGTTGATTCTTCGCTGTATCCGTCATTCACGATGCCTCAAGGCTGGGCCAAGTCACAACTGCCCGGCAATGCACGACCGGTCTCAGCGCTCGTCGTCGACGATCGCAACACCATGCACCCAGCGCGCGATGCGGGTGAGAAGTTCGCTCAGTATGTGCGCGCTGCTGGCATCAAGAACACTTTCGCTGGCGAAGGTTCGGCATCGGGTGCCGATATCGCAAAGGTGACGAGCTTGCCGCTCACCGTCGCCATCCGACAGATGCTTCATCAGAGCAACAACGACATCGCCGAGATGCTGTTTCGCGACAGCGCGATCTACTCCGACAAGGCCGGCACCTGGGAGTCAGCACGTTCACATGTGCACGCGACGATTTCTGGTCTCGGCATCAAGATGGACAACATCGCTCTCGTCGACGGCTCAGGGCTCTCGCGCGCAAACCGCATCAATGCATCGGCACTCGCACAGGTCTTGGGCTTGGCACTCGATCCACAGCATGCGCGCCTTGCGCCGCTTGCAACCAAGGATTTGCTGGCAACCGCGGGATCCGAAGGAACTTTGACTGGTCGATTCAAGTTTGGCCGGACTGCCTGTGCAAAGGGGTTGGTCGAAGGCAAGACAGGTTCGCTGCGGGATGTCATCAGCCTGACGGGCTATGCGCATAACGCTAACGGCGGGCTTGCCGCATTCAGCGTGATCGTCAACAAGATTCCGCGTCGTTCGATGCAGACCTCAGTACGCAACTCCGTCGACTGGATGATTACTGCGCTCGTCGGCTGCACCAGCGCTTAACAGTTCGCTTAGCGGCCGATGGCCCAGCCGCGCACAAGATTGATGCGCTGCTGCAATTCATCAACGCCAGCCATTGGTGCAGGTAGACCGCCGAGCACTCGTTTGATCTCCGCGTTCACCGCAATCGGCGTGCTATTCGTTTGGCGGGCGTAGGCCTTGACGCAATCTTGGAGCTCGCGACGCAGTTCAGTGAGCTGTTCGGCGAGGGTTGCTTCACGAGGTTGGGCCATAAGCCGCTTGGTCTGCGCTGCACGGTGGTCGCGTAGCAGTTCCGCCACTTGTTGTGGGCTCAGGAGACCTGGCATGCCGAGGATTGCTTCTTCTTCAGGCGTGCCCGGGATGATGTCGGCGTCGAGTTCGTTTCCGTCGATCACAGCGCGGTCGAAGGTCGCATCGCTCTCGAGCGCTTCGAACACGGGAAGCTCATCGAATTCGGAGTCCAGATGATTGCGCTCTTGGTTGGCGGTATTCATCAATGCTTCAGACTCGGCCCAGACATCGCCTGAGGCTTTGTGTCCGAGCACGTGATCACGTTGACGCTCAATCTCGGCTGCGTGACCGAGGAGCACCGGCACGCTCGGAAGGAAGACGGTCGCGGTCTCGCCGCGCGAGCGGGCGCGGACGAAACGGCCGACTGCCTGTGCGAAGAACAGCGGCGTCGATGTATTCGTGGCATAAACGCCGACTGCGAGACGCGGAATATCGACGCCTTCACTGACCATGCGCACTGCAACGATCCAACGCTTATTGCTCTCGGAGAACTTCTCAATCTTGCTGCCGGATTTTGGGTCGTCTGACAAAACGATTGTCGGCTTCTCGCCTGAGACCTCGTGCAAGATTTCGGCGTACGCCTTGGCGTGTTCGTGATCGGAAGCGATGACGAGTCCACCTGCGTCAGGCATGAATCGACGCACTTCAGTGAGTCGACGATCAGCGGCTTGCATCACTTGTGGAATCCAACGGCCGTTGGGATTGAGTGCGGTGCGCCACGCGCGCTGACCGACCTCTTTAAGCATGATTGAGCCGAGCTCTGCAGTCTCTTCGTCGCCCGCGCGCGTGCGCCAACGCATCTTGCCGGCGTAAGCGAGGAAGAGCACCGGGCGTACGACGCCGTCGCGAAGCGCGTCGGAGTAGTTGTAGGAGTGATCAGCGACGCTGCGTGGAACGCCGTCCTCGTCTGGCAAGTAGCTGACGAACGGAATCGGATTGATGTCCGATCGGAATGGCGTACCGGTGAGCATGACGCGTCTGGTCGCGGACTCGAATGCCTCGCGGACTGCATCGCCCCATGACATCGCGTCGCCTGCGTGGTGAACCTCATCAAGGATGACGAGCGTGCGATACGAGTCGACGCGGGCGCGAAGTCGACCAGGGTTAGAGGCGACTCCGGCGTACGTGACGGCGATTCCTTTGAATTCCTTCGACGAGGCAGCACGGTTTGCAGTGAAGTTTGAGTCGATAGGGATGCCGAAAAGCGATGCTGCCTGGGCCCACTGCGTCGTGAGGTGGTCGGTCGGTGCGACGATGACGACGCGGTCGACGGTGCGACGGCTTAAGAGTTCGCGCGCGATGCGCAGTGCGAAAGTTGTCTTGCCGGCGCCTGGCGTTGCGACTGCCATGAAGTCATCGGGATGCGTCTGGAAGTACTGCGTAATCGCAGCACGCTGCCACGCCCGCAAACCAGATAAATCAAGCGGACGCGGTGACTCGGTCACTCGTCGTCGGACGGCTCATCGCCGCCCGGAAGACCTTCATAGATCTTCTTGCACGTGGGGCAGACGGGGAAACGTTCGCCGTCGTAGCCGGGAACCCACTTCTTGCCGCACAGAGCGCGAACTGGCTTGCCAGACAAAGCGCTTTCGAGGATTTTTTCTTTCTTAACGTAATGCGAAAACCGATCGTGGTCGCCATTGTCTGTGCGAGTCCGAGTCTCTGGCTCGAGAAGAGTCTGAGTGCCGCCTTCGGGCAGTTCGGTCGTCATGCCGCGCAGTTTAGCCGCTGGCCCAGACATTGCCGTGGACCTGTGCACGTACCAGTTACGACCTGTGGACGTACCGCTAATGGGAAAGAGTTGCGACGAGAACAGCTTCGATGGTGTGCATGCGGTTCTCGGCCTGGTCGAAAGCAATATTGCGATCTGATGCGAACACGTCAGTCGATACTTCGACGCCGTTGTTGAGGCCGTACTGCTCTGCGAGCGTCTTACCAAGCGTCGTGTTGGTGTCGTGCAGCGCCGGCAAGCAGTGCATGAACTTGACGTCATCGCGTCCGCTCAGTGCCAGCACATCTGCAGTCACACGGTATGGCGTCAGCAGCTCAATGCGTTGCGTCCAGGTTTCTTTGGACTCCCCCATCGACACCCACACATCGGTATGAATGAACTGCGCGCCAGCGACGGCCTCTGCGACATCTTCAGTGATAGTGATGCGTGCACCGCTCGTCGCCGCGAGTTCGTGCGCCTTAGCGATGACATCGTCGGCCGGCCACAAAGACTTCGGTGCGCAGAGTCGAACGTCGCTTCCGAGGATCGCACCCATGATGAGCAGTGAGTTGCCCATGTTGTTGCGCGCATCGCCGAGGTAGGCATACGAAAGCTTTGAATCATCCGTCGTGCTGGCATGCTCGCGCATCGTCAGGAAGTCCGCGAGCATCTGCGTCGGATGCCACTGGTCGGTGAGACCGTTCCACACTGGCACGAGCGAGTTGGCAGCGAGTGTTTCGACGATGGACTGATCAGCGCCGCGGAACTCGATACCGTCGAAAAAGCGGCTGAGCACCTTGGCCGTGTCTGCGATGGACTCCTTGTGGCCGATTTGAGACGACACTGGATCGATGTACGTGACTTCGGCGCCCTGACGGTGAGCAGCAGTCTCAAACGCGCAGCGAGTGCGGGTCGATGTCTTTTCGAAAATCAGCGCGATGTTGAAGTGCTGAAGGTGTTCCGTGCGGTTGCGCGGCTGCGACTTCAGATCAGCAGCCAATTCGAGCAAGCCACGAAGTTCATCGGCGGTGAAATCGATTTCCTTCAGGAAATGTCGACCCCGTAGGTCGATAGTCATAAAAGCCTCCTGCGCTTGCGGTAAGGCTACCGAACAGGGCGTGTCCAAGCGCAGGAGGCAGGTATGAGAGTTATGCCTCCAGGATGCGAGCGCGAAGGTTTTCGAGCTCTGTCATCATTTGTTCTGGGAGGGCGTCGCCGAACTTGCGGAAATAGTCCTCAGTCAACAGGCATTCGGCCAGCCACGAGTCTGGATCGACTCGGAACAGCTCATGCATGTCCTCGTCGCTCATGCCGAGACCATCGATGTTCAGTGCACCTGGGGCAGGAACGCGTCCCAGCGGCGTATCGATCGCGCCACCATGACCTTCGAGACGGTCGATAATCCAGGCCAGCACACGAGAGTTCTCACCGAATCCTGGCCACAGGAACTTGCCGTCTTGCTTGCGGAACCAGTTGACCTGATAGATGTGGGGCAGCTTGGCCGCTGGAGTCTCAGTGCCGATTTGCAGCCAGTGGCCCCAGTAGTCGGCCATGTTGTATCCGCAGAATGGAAGCATCGCGAAAGGATCGCGGCGAAGTTCACCGACAGTCCCTTCTGCTGCTGCTGTCTGTTCAGATGCGATGGTCGCGCCCATGAACACACCGTGTTGCCAGTCGTAAGCCTCGGTAACGAGAGGGACGTTGCTCGCACGACGACCGCCGAACAAGATGGCGTGAATCGGCACACCAGCTGGGTCTTCCCAGTTATCGGCGATTGATGGGCACTGTGATGCCGGAGCGGTGAAGCGTGAGTTTGGATGGCTCGAAGGAGTGCCGGACTCAGGCGTCCAGTCGTTACCTTTCCAGTCAATCAAGTGAGCGGGCGCTTCGTCCGTGAGACCTTCCCACCAGATGTCACCATCATCGGTCAAGGCGACATTGGTGAAAATGCTGTTGGCGCGCACAGAATGCACAGCGTTGGCGTTGGTCTTGAGACTGGTGCCTGGAGCGACGCCGAAGAAGCCTGCTTCTGGATTGATTGCATACAGCTGTCCGTCTTCGCCCCAACGCATCCAGCAGATGTCGTCGCCGACAGTTTCGACTTTCCAGCCTGGGAGGGTCGGCTCCAACATTGCGAGGTTCGTCTTGCCGCAGGCAGATGGGAAGGCAGCGGCGATGTAGTGGCTCTCGTTCGCTGGCGAAGTGAGCTTCAAGATCAGCATGTGCTCTGCCAGCCAATCTTGATCGCGACCCATCACGGATGCGATGCGAAGCGCGAAGCACTTCTTGCCCAGCAGCGCGTTGCCGCCATAGCCAGAGCCGAAGGACCAAATCTCATGCGTCGCAGGAAAGTGCGTGATGTATTTGATTTCATTGCATGGCCATGCGATGTCTTCGACGCCATCGACGAGTGGCATGCCGACTGAGTGCACTGCCGGGACGAAGTCGCCGTCGTCACCGATGAGATCGAGTGCGGCTTGACCCATGCGAGTCATGATGCGCATGTTGATAACAACATAAGGACTGTCGCTGATTTCGACACCGAGTTGAGAAATGCGCGAACCCAGCGGGCCCATTGAAAACGGAATCACATACATCGTGCGACCGCGCATGCAGCCTTCGAAAAGCGGATTAAGAATTTCGCGCATCTCATCTGGATGCTTCCAGTGGTTGGTGGGGCCGGCGTCTTCTTCGCGTTCGCTACAAATGAACGTGCGATCTTCAACGCGAGCAACGTCGAGCGGATTGGAACGCGCGAGGAATGAGTTGGGACGCAGCGTTTCGTTGAGTTTGATGAGTGTGCCAGCTTCGACGAGCTGGCTAGTGAGACGATCCCATTCTTCTTGAGATCCATCGCACCACACGATGTCGGAGGGCTGGGTGAGCTCTGCAACTTTGTCTACCCAGTCCAGAAGTTTCTGGTTATTAGTAGGGGCTTTGACAGCATCCATGATGGACATTTGCTTCTCCTTTTGACACGCCCTTGTGTCTAAGGAAAGTGTGCTCTTCCCGCAGAGCGGAATTCCACCTGCAAAAGGCCCGACTTGATGTGAAAGTCGCCACCATCTGTTGAACACTGCTCGGTCGCACCCGAATTGTTCTGATTCGAGGTGGTTTCCTGGCCTTAGATGGTCATAGTTGAACATTCAACTAAAAAGGTTTATGCTGCCGACATGCAGATGCCATCTCTTTATATCGGCCACGGCGCACCACCACTTCTCGACCACGAGCAGTGGCGCAGCGAGCTGTCAGCATGGTCAGCGAATTTGCCTACACCCAAAGCGATTTTGATCATCAGCGCTCACTGGGAGTCAGCGCCACTCATGGTCGGTGCGACCACGCCGGTGCCTTTGATCTATGACTTCTACGGCTTCCCGCAGAAGTACTACCAGCTTCAGTACGCAGCACCCGGCGCGCCAGAACTCGCTGCCCGCATTGCTGCGTTGATGCCAGACACGGAACCACTTCATCAAGCGCCATCGCGAGGTCTTGATCACGGCGCTTACGTTCCATTGATGTTGATGTACCCAGAGGCAAACATCCCGGTGTTGCAGATGTCGGTGCCGACTGAAGATCCACTGAAGCTCTTCGAGCTCGGCCGTCGCCTTAAGCCGCTGCAGGACGAAGGGGTGCTCATCATCGGCTCTGGCTTTATGACTCACGGCCTACCGTTTACCGACATGTCGCGCGGCGCGAACCAGGCGGCGCCCGGCTGGTCAGCTGACTTTGATGCTTGGGCCAACGAAGCTCTTCAGCGTGGCGATATCGAAACGCTGATGAACTACCGCAATGCGCCAGCGTTTAAGTATGCGCATCCGACTGCGGATCATTTGGTGCCGATGTACGTGACACTTGGATTGGCCAGCGACGCCGAGAGCGGCATCGATTCAACAATCGATGGCTTCTGGTACGGCCTTTCGAAGCGCTCTTTCCAAGTCTCCTAAATCCCCTTTGCGGTACGTCCACACGCACTAAGTGGTACGTGCACACGCACTAAGTGGTACGTGCCCAAGCACTAAGTGGTACGTGCACACGCACTTTTCTGCCACAAAGTCTCTCCACACGTACTAAGGGTGCCGTGAGCAAGTACCAGTGGAAGATTTCGGTTTGGTAAAGATGGCGCGATTTGTCGGGTACCCTTAGCTCGCTTCTGCATCTAGCAGATGTGCCCGTCTGTTCTGATCTTCACTCTCATATGGTGACGTTGCAGCACGATGACGCGCTTGCACGCTGGTCCTGAAAAGGTTCGCAGCCCATATTTGAGAGTCAACTTTCCCATGTCCTATCGCAATAATGATCGCGATGGCTCACGCCGTCGTGAAGACCGTAATCACCGTCCATTCCGCGGCGGCGGTGGCGGCGGAGGCCGTGGCGGCCGTTCAGGTGGACGCGGTGGTCGCCCAGGTGGCAACCATCAAGTCGACACCGGTGGCTTCCGTGGAGTTCGCATCAACATTGATGAAAACACCCCCTACGCAACCGACTTCGCCGATCTCGGCGTTCCTAGCAAGCTCGCCCAGGGCCTCGGCGCTCTAGGCATTCTCGAACCATTCCCCATCCAGGCAGCCACCATCGGAGACGCACTCGCAGGCCGCGACGTTCTCGGCCGTGGTCGCACTGGTTCAGGCAAGACCCTCGCTTTCGGTCTGCCTCTGATGGCCCGCTTGATGGGCTCTAAGTCCAACAGCACCAAGCCACGCGGCATGATCCTTGTGCCAACCCGCGAACTCGCAATGCAGGTCAACGACGCACTCGCGCCACTCGGTCAGCTCGTCGGTCTGCACTTCTCACTCGTCATCGGTGGCGCTCAGTACAACCGCCAGATCGATTCACTCGCTCGCGGCGCGGATATCGTCGTCGCGACGCCTGGTCGACTCGAAGACCTCATCAAGCGTGGCGCATGCGATCTCAGCGAAGTTGAAATCGCTGTTCTCGACGAGGCCGATCAGATGGCAGACATGGGCTTCCTCCCAATCGTCAACGACCTGATGGACTTCGTTCCACGCGGTGGCCAGCGTCTGCTGTTCTCAGCGACTCTCGACCGCGGTGTCGATGCGATTGTGAAGAATCACCTCAGCGATCCAGTCGAACACGCGACCGAACCAAACGCCGGCTCCGTCACCACGATGGCGCACCACGTCTTCTTGGTTGAGCCACGCGACAAGTTCGCCGTCATTCGCACCATCGCCACTCGCGAAGGTCGCTGCATCGCATTCGTCCGCACCCAGCGTGCAGCTGACGAAATCTGCGATGAACTCAACTCAATCGGCGTCCGCGCCGATGCACTTCACGGCGG
>JBDLPZ010000159.1:0-26126 GCA_039800825.1 Actinomycetota bacterium | reverse complement strand
AGACCGGCCTCCCTCCCGCTGCGTACTTCTCCGCCAGCAAGATTGCTTGGTTGCTCGACAACGTCGAAGGCCTCCGCGACGATGCCGAATCCGGCCGCGCAATCTTCGGCACCACCGACTCGTGGCTTATGTGGAATCTGACCGGCGGTCGCAACGGCGGTGTCCACGCAACTGACGTGACCAACGCCAGCCGCACACTGCTCATGAATCTCGAGACTCTCGATTGGGACGACGAACTCCTCGTGATGTTCAACATTCCGCGCGCGATGCTCCCAGCGATTCACCCATCATCCAACCCGTTGCTTTTTGGCAACACGACCGTCGATGGACCATTCCGCGGAGTCGTCGCCATCGCAGCAGCCGTCGGCGACCAACAAGCCGCGACAATCGGACAGGTCTGTTTCAATCCAGGTGAAGCCAAGAACACCTACGGAACCGGCAACTTCTTGCTCATGAACACGGGCACCGAGATCGTGCACTCGCGCAACGGCCTCCTGACCACCGTCGCTTACAAACTCGGAAACGAGCCAGCCGTCTACGCCCTCGAAGGCAGCATCGCTGTCACTGGATCAGCGATCCAATGGCTGCGCGACCAACTAGGCATCATCCGCGACGCTGCAGAGAGCGAAACCCTCGCCGCTACCGTCGACGACACCGCTGACGCATACTTCGTTCCCGCATTCTCAGGACTCTTTGCCCCCTACTGGCGGCCCGACGCACGCGGAGCGATTGTCGGCTTAAGTCGCTTCCATAACCGTGCCCACATTGCTCGCGCAGCTCTTGAATCAATCTGCTACCAAACTCGCGACGTCGTCGCTGCGATGGAACAAGACAGCGACGTGCGACTCGACGTGATGCGCGTCGACGGTGGAGTCACCGCGAACAATCTCGCGATGCAAATCCAGGCCGACGTGCTCGGCGTGCCAGTGAGTCGCCCAACCGTCGCGGAGACGACCGCACTTGGCGCCGCCTACGCCGCAGGTCTCGCCGTCGGCGTCTGGAAGTCGACCGACGACTTGCGCGCGACCTGGCATGACTCTCAGCGGTGGCAGCCGCAGATCCCCGCCGACAAACGCGAGCAGGGTTATGCCCAATGGCGAAAGGCCGTTGAGCGCACGCTCGATTGGGTCGAGATCAACTGACCATGGCAATCGTCTCCAAACCTTTCGGACCACAACAACGCAACACCGCACTAGAGCGTCTCGCCACCGAGCGCTTCGACGTTCTCGTCATCGGTGGTGGCGTCGTCGGCTGCGGCATTGCTCTTGATGCGGCGACCCGTGGACTGTCCGTAGCCCTCGTCGAGGCCCAAGACTTCGCGGCCGGCACCTCGAGCCGCTCGAGCAAACTGATCCATGGCGGTCTGCGCTACTTAGAACAACTCGATTTCAGTCTCGTACGCGAGGCTCTCCAAGAGCGGACCCTCATCCTCACTGAGCTGGCACCGCACCTCGCTCAACCCGTCCCGATGGTCTTTCCGCTGAAGCATCGCTTCTGGGAACGTCCATACGTCGGCGCGGGCGTCGCTCTGTACGACCTCATGGGCGGTCGACGTGGCGTCCCAAATCACACGCATCTCACCCGCCGCGCCGCGCTGCGCCTCATGCCAGGACTCTCGAAGCGCGCACTCATCGGCGGCATTCATTTTTACGACGGCCAAGTCGATGACGCACGGCACACACTCATGATCGCCCGCACCGCGGCACAACACGGAGCTACCTGCGTCACCCGAGCTCGCGCCACATCACTTCTGCGAGAGGGCGAGCGAGTCACCGGCGCAATCGTCAGCGACACCCAGACTGGCCAAGAAATCCGCGTCGACGCCAAACACGTCATCAACGCAACTGGCGTCTGGACCAAAGAAATCGAGAAGACGTTCGGACTCTCGAGTTCCCTCTCGGTGCGCACCTCAAAAGGCGTGCACATCCTCGTGCCACGAGACCGCATCGATGCACAGTCAGGCATCATCGCGCGCACCGAAAAGAGCGTGCTGTTCGTGATCCCGTGGGATAACCACTGGCTCATCGGCACCACCGACACGGAATGGGAACTCGACCTCGAGCAGCCCACCGCCACGAGCACTGACATCGACTACATCCTCGACCACGTCAACCAACTGGTTACGAACAAACTCACACGCGCAGACATCGTCGGTGTGTTCGCAGGCCTGCGGCCTCTCATCTCGGGAAGCGCATCGTCGACGACCAAACTTTCGCGCGAGCATGCAGTGATCAGCCCCGCTCCAGGCTTCACAGCCATCGCAGGCGGCAAATACACGACGTACCGAGTCATGGCCAAAGACGCAGTGGACGCCGCCCTCGCAAGTGGACGTGGCATGCAACCCCGTTCGATCAGCTCACGTGTGCGCCTCCTCGGCGCCGACGGGTTTCAAGAATTGTGGGAATCCCGCGAATCCTTGGCGGCCGCTCACAATCTCAGCACCGCACAGATTGAACATCTCCTGCGCCGTTTCGGCACGGTCGTTCTCGAAGTACTCGCAACAATTCAGGCCGAGCCTGAACTGCGTGAACCTCTATCTGGCGCCCCGATGTATCTCAAGGCCGAGATTACGTACGCGGTCACACACGAAGGCGCGATTCATCTCGAGGACGTTCTCATGCGGCGAACTCGCATCAGTATCGACACCAGTGACCGCGGCGTCATCGCGGCGCGAGAGGTCGCAGAGTTGATGTCGCAAGTGCTTCACTGGAGTGACGCCGAACGCGAATCAGAAATCGCCAGATACATCGAAGCAATTGCTGCCGAACGTCGTGCCCAACAGCAGCTCACCGACGAGGCCGCCCTCCGCGCCTAACGTTGCGGTACGTGCAAATGCCCTAAGCGGTACGTGAAAATGCCCTGCGCGGTACGTCCCCAGGTCGCCACTGGTACGTGGCCGGGCCTCAACGCTTGTCGGCGACCATGACGTCGAACACACGACGCTTCGGCACCGCGTAACGAACGGCAACCTCAGCGATGGCAGCCTTGCGATCCACACCCGATGCGGTCAGAGCATTAACTGCCGCAACCACGTCGGCATCGCTGGCCTCCGCAACCGCAGTCGCTCCTTCGATAACCAACGTAATTTCGCCGCGCACTTCTGACTCACAACGCGCAGCAATCTCACCAATGGTTCCGCGAATCACTTCTTCGTACGTCTTCGAAATCTCGCGACACAAAGCAGCTGGCCGCTGGTCACCAAACGCAGCAGTCATGGCGGCCGTCGTCTCGGCGACTCTATGTGGCGCCTCAAAGAACACCATCGTCCGGCGCTCGCTCGCGAGCTCCTGCAATTGCTTCTCGCGCTCCCCCGCCTTGCGCGACAAGAAACCCTCAAACGAGAACCGATCGCTCGCCAAACCACTCAACGCCAACGCCGTCGTCACCGCCGATGGACCTGGCAACACGGTCATCGCATGCCCCGCCGCCGCTGCCGCATGTGCAATCCGATATCCAGGATCGCTCACCGTCGGCATACCCGCATCACTAATCACGACAACCGTCTGGCCGGCTTCGAGAGCCGCCAACAATTGCGGCACGCGGTCATTCTCGACAGCGTCAAAATACGACACAATCCGAGCAGTCGTCTGCAAGCCCAGGCCCTGAATCAAGTTGAGGGCTTTACGAGTGTCCTCCGCCGCAATCACATCGGCGGAGCGCAATGCCTCGCACAGGCGCGGCGACGCGTCGCCCAAATTGCCGATCGGAGTTGCCGCCAAAATGAGGCGAGGAGCAGAAGTCACGCCCTTATTGTGCAGAATGGTCGAGTGAAACTCGCAACCCGCGGCCTCTGGCAGTCATTCTCACTCGCCATTCTTGCTGCCGCGTTGCGCCTTCCGTATCTCGGCCAGCCGCACGCCGTCGTTTTCGACGAGACGTATTACGTCAAAGATGCGTGGAGCCTCCTCAACTACGGCTACGAACGCCAAGCAGTCGAGCACGCCGATGAGTCCATGCTCGCCGGCAGCATCGACATTCTTAAAGAAGAATCGTCATTCGTCGTCCACCCGCCGTTCGGCAAGTGGGTGATCGCAGCTGGCGAGCACTTGTTCGGTCTCAATCCCTTCGGTTGGCGAATCATGGGTGCGCTGCTCGGCGTCATCGCAGTCATACTCGTGCACCGCATCGCCCGCAGATTGTTCAAACACGAACTCACAGCATTCCTCGCCGGCATGTTCATGTCCATCGACGGAATGGCGATCGTGCACAGCCGCACTGCGCTGCTCGATCAGACACTGATGTTCTGCGTCCTCGCGGCTTTCGGCGCTGTCGTGCTCGACCGCGACTGGATGGCCGCACGATTTATGAGTGGCAAAGAAAGTGTGTGGTGGCGACCGTGGCTCATCGTCGCTGCCACATTCCTCGCACTAGCCACCGCAACAAAATGGTCAGGCCTCTGGTTCGTCGTCGCCTGCGCGCTCCTCGTCCTCTTCTTTGCTGGTCGCAACCGCATCAAGGCTGGCCACAGCGACCCCTGGATACGTGCAATCGTGCAGGACTGCTTGCCATGGGTACCGATGCTGTTGATCGTCCTGCTCGGCCTCTACACCGCGTCTTGGTGGGGCTGGCTCAGTAGCGCCGGCGGCTACGACCGCACATGGGCCGAAAACAACCCTGGCGCGGGCCTCACCTGGCTGCCAGACGCGCTTCGAAGCCTCGTCGAGTACCACCGCGCCGCTTGGAACTTCCACGTCAACCTCAGCTCGCCGCACTCTTACTCTGCGAACCCTTGGACCTGGCCGTTCAATCTGCGCCCTACGTCGTTCTATTACGAGTCATTTAAGACTGGTGAGCCGGGTTGCCTCAAAGAACCATGCTCGGCCGAAGTAATTCCACTGGGCAACCCGCTCATTTGGTGGGCAGGTGCGCTCGCGATGCTGCATCAACTGTGGCGAGCGCTGCTTCATCGCGAACAACGCGCGATGGCAATCGTCGTCATGTTCCTTGCCGGCTGGGCACCGTGGTTGCTCTTCCAACAGCGCACCGTGTTTAGTTTCTACGCCATCGTGCTCATTCCATTCATTTCAATGGCACTTGCTGGCTCGATCGGCGTCTATATCGGCACAGCCGAAGCAGGGCGCTTGCGCACCCGTCGCGCAGCAATCGCTGGCGCATTCACGGTCGCAACCGTCGCGCTCAGCATCTTCTTCTACCCGCTGTGGACCGGCGAAGTTATCTCGTATCAATACTGGCAGCTACACATGTGGCTGCCCACGTGGATTTGATTCACCTAAACCAGAATCGGCCTAACCAATGGCCGCCGCACGATCCCATGACGCACGCGACAGCGGCGTCAGAGTCGCAGGCGAGCCCACAACTTTGGTACACGAATTGAGTGTGCGCGACATCGTGCTCTTCATTCGAGAGGTCACACCAACCTTGTACAGATACGCCACACGAATAAAACGAATGACGTAAGTGCACTGGTAGCTCTTGTTCGGCGGCAACCACTCATCAGGGCCAGAGTCTGACTTCTGCCCATTCGTCGGTCCATCCGTCGCGATCAGATTGATTGGATCATTAGCGAACGCGACCCGCTTGCCAAAACTCCATTTTGTTGCGCCGTACTGCCAAGCAAGATGCAACGGGATGACGTGATCTATCTGCACTTTGGTCGACGTTCCGACACCACGAACAAAGTTGATGGTTCGCCCGGTGTATGGATCCTTAAGCACGCCCGTTGCGATTAAGCAACTGTCTTTGTAGACCTCTTTAGTGAGGTCTCGCTCGAGAATGTCATTGCGCGTATCGCAACCATCGTTATCGACGTCAACCCACGCATCGCCGAACTGGCCGGTGCGGTCGTAGTCGGCTGAGGAGGCCTGGAGAATCGCCAGCTTCTTCAGCATGGACTTGGCCGCGGCGACCTGTTTGCCGACAGCTGACACTCGCGGTTCGAGCGACTGTGCAGTCGTGGCACTCATGGACGCGGAAAGCGCGACAACCAGTGTCGCGATAAAGACTGACTTAAACCCCGTTACTCTCATAGTGTGAGGCTAGCGAGAGCAGTTAGGCGCCGACAACCCGTTCAATGACGTCGGTGCGGTCCAGATCTTCATTAACAGGCTTGCGGCGAGCATCGAGCTCGTCGTTCATCGTGTTCACCTGTTCGATCATGTCTTGGTAAGCACGTACGCGGCGCTGCTGAGCGTCTGCTGCACCGAGCATTGCATCTGCGTCCCATGTGCCGTACTTCTTGTCCAGTTCGCGTGGAACTGCAGTCGCTGCCGGTGCACCAACATAGGTCGGAACGACAATATCGGGCATTGCGAAAGTGGTCGGCGGAGCTTCAACCTCGGCCGGCTGCCACGACTCTGTAGCAGCCGTGTCGAGGACAGTCTCTTCCTGGAGCAGGCGAGCAGTCGCGTTGCGGCGAATCGTCGCCATCGCGCGGGAAAGCTGTGAACGCTGGCGCTGTGGAACGCGCACTGGCGCATGGCCGCCGTTGCGAGCAGCAATGCGGCGCTCAAGTGCCACGCGCTGCATGTCTTCGCGAACCCACACGACGTAACCGAGGAATGCGGTGACTGGCAGCAGCAAAGCCATTAACGAAAGTGATCCCGACGCGATGCCAACAAACGTTGTCGGCACTGTCGTCAGGGATGCAAGAAAGACACGACGTCGCCGAGCGACAGAGTTGCGGCCGATGACATCGACTCCAACCGGCACTGCTCGCTTCGACACGACGCTTGGCTCAGTGATCGGCGGCGGAAGAATTCCGTCACTCAGAGTAGCCATCGCAGCGCGGAAACTAGCGACGTTTTTGATGCGGGAATCTGTATCGTGCTTCTTCAGCCACATAGGCAAGAGCACCAATGCCCAAATGCCTACGATGCTGGCGTATAGCAGTCCCGAACCCACGGGTGCAAACTAATGAAACAATCACGGAAAGTGACGGAAATTCACTAAAACTCACTCCGCGTGTCGCGAGCAACAATGTCAGTGAGCCAGTGGTCGATTTTGAGTTAAACCGCCAACAGGCAGCGTCTCCGTCGTCATCACATAGCAGTTGTGATCGCGCCAATCCCCTGCAATATGAAGGTATTTCGGCCGCATGCCTTCAAATGTAAAACCAAGCTTTTCAACAACTCGCATTGACGCAGAGTTCTCAGGCCGGATGTTGATCTCAATTCGATGCAGTTCCATATCGAGCAGCGCGTAGTCACTCACCATGGCGACCGCAGTCGGAACCAAGCCACGACCTGCGAGCCGCGAATCAATCCAGTAGCCGATATAGCCCTGTCGCAAACTTCCCCAGATGATGTTGCCGAGAGTTATCTGACCAACAAATCGCCCATCGAACTCGATAGCCAGCGGCAATGTGCTGCCTTGGCGAGCCTGGCGGCGCAATCCCCGATACACATCACTGAAACGGGGTTCGAGTGTGAGCCCTGAAGGGTTTGTGGCATCCCACGGCCGGAGCCAATCGCGGTTAGCGGCGCGAACTTCGAGCCACTCTGCGCGATCGCTTCGCTGAAGCGGGCGGAGGGTTACGTCTCCGTGCTTCAGCACGAGCGGCCAGAGCAGCCCGGCCATCACCACACCGAAACGTCGTTGAGCAGGAGAACTTCGACGGTGTCTCCAGGCTGAATTTCAGTCAGCGCAGCTGGGACGACGATGAGGCATTCAGTGCGCGCGAGGCTCGCAATCAAGTGCGATCCCTGACCCTCGAGCGCAGTCACGACATGGCGTCCGAGAGCGTCCGTTTCGCACGTGGCGCGGACGTAATGCTGCTTCTCCGGTGGCGAAGCGAAGCCGTTGACCATCGTCGCGCGCTGCAAAGTCGAACCGTAAGGATCAAGACCAAACATCCGACGCAGTACAGGGCGCACAAATACTTCGAAAGCGACAAACGCGGCAGCTGGGCTGCTCGGCAAAGCAAGAACCGGCACATCTTCTTCGCCGATCGTGCCGTGACCCTGAGCGCCACCGGGATACATTGCGATGCGCTGGTAGTCGACGTGTCCCATCTTGGAAAAGACCTGGCGCAGGTTGTCGTAAGAAATCGCGCTCGTGCCGCCGGTCGTAATAACAAGGTCGGCGCGAACTAGCTGCTCACTGAGGACTCGCTGAATGACCTCGGGCTCATCAGAAATCGGTCCGACGCGGTATGCGACGCCGCCGACTTCAGCAATTGCCGCGGCAAGCATCACACCGTTGGTGTCTGGCAGTTTGCCGGCTTCTAGCGGAGCACCGACTTCAAGCAACTCCGATCCGATGGAGACGACCACGACGCGAGGGCGAGGACGGGCTTCGATTTGAGCGCGGCCCACAGCTGCCAGCAGACCAAGCAGTCGAGCATCAATCGCAGTGCCCGCGGTGGCCACTACGTCGCCAGCCTGGACGTCTTCGCCCTGGCGGCGCACGAATTGGCCGTACTTTGCGGCGCGGAAGATTGCGACCTCTTCGTCACCACCGTTCGTGTGCTCTACCGGCACGACGGCTTCGGTCTCTTCAGGCAGTGCTGAGCCCGCGCTCACTCGGATGGCGGTGCCTGGGACAAGCGAACGTGACGCGCTCTCGCCTGAGCGAACCGAATCGATCACGCGAAGGACCACAGGCTCGTCTGCCGATGCGAGACTCGTCTGCAGAGCATGAACCGCGTAGCCGTCCACAGATGCAGTGTCGAATGCAGGCAATGGCCATGGAGCAGTGACGTCTTCGGCCAGAACACAGCCGCGAGCCTCAAGCAATCCAATCGGGAATGGCTCGAGTGGCTCGACATCGCGGAGCACTGACTGCAGCTGCTCTTGGACGGTGCGTAGTTGGTTCACGTCGCTTAACCGTCCTTGAGGTCGTTAGCGACGAAAGACTTCAGCCAATCTCCGAAATCGGAGCCAAGTTCAGGATGGCGAATCGCAAGCTGCACAGTCGACTGCAACCAAGACAAGCGATCACCTGTGTCGTAGCGGCGTCCATCAAACACGACGCCATACACACCGCCGCCCTGCTCTGCTGGCAAAGTCGCCATGACCTTGAGTGCATCAGTGAGCTGGATCTCTCCGCCCTTGCCGTGCGGGGTCTTGCGCAGAATCTCAAAAACAACAGGATCAAGAATGTAGCGGCCGATCACAGCCAGATCAGATGGCGCTTCGTCCGTCGCTGGCTTCTCCACAAGGTCAGCCACTCGAATAACGCCATCGTCGTGAGTCTCGGCGACAGATGCGCAGCCGTAAAGATGGATGCGGTCCTTTGGGACGCGCATCAGGCAAATCACGCTGCCGCCGTACCTCTGCTGGGCCTCAATCATCGCCGGCAGGATCGGGTCCCGATCATCAATGAGATCGTCACCGAGCAAAACAGCGAACGGCTCATTGCCAACATGATCCTCGGCCTGAAGGACGGCATGCCCGAGTCCCTGAGGGTCTCCCTGTCGTACGTAGTGGATCCGCGCAAGCTCGGTCGAGGCCTGGACCAACTTCAACTTCTCGGTGTCGTTGCGAGATTGCAACGCATCCTCTAGCTCCGTGTTGCGGTCGAAATGATCTTCGAGTGCTCGCTTGTTACGGCCAGTGATCATCAGTACATCGGTGAGGCCAGCTTCGACCGCTTCCGCCACGACATACTCAATCGCGGGCTTGTCGACGACTGGAAGCATTTCTTTAGGAGTGGCTTTGGTTGCCGGCAAGAAACGCACACCGCGTCCGGCGACTGGGATGACAGCTTTATAGATCTTGGCCATGACGTGAGCCTAATTGCGAACTGGCATAGTTGGGCGGGTGACCACACCGACAGATGATGCGAGTAATACAAAAGCCGCGACTCGGGCTCTCGTTGCTCAGCGCCGACTCTCGCTGCGTACTGGCGCGACCGATGTCCGCGCATCGTCAGTCGCAATTAATGGCGTCGAACTCATCCGACGGCGTTGCCCTCGTGGCAGCACCATCGCTGCGTTCGCGTCTTTCGGAGCTGAACCACCCACAGATATTTTGATCAGCGGTCTAGTCGATCTCGGCTATCGCGTGATTCTGCCTCGCGTCACTAGCCCCACCGAAATGACATGGCATCACTACGACGGCACGTGGACAACCGACACACTCGGCATCGCGACTCCTGGTGCTGACGATGCACCGGCCGAAGCTGCAGACATCAACACTGCGGCCGCCGTTTTTATCCCTGCGGTAGCCGCATCGCAAGATGGTCGTCGACTCGGCCGCGGTGGCGGTTATTACGACCGAATGCTCGAGACTCTGCCGACGCATGCAGATGGTGGTCCGATTCGCATTGCTGTCATCGACGTTGCCGGACTTCTGCCCGAGGGTGTTATTCCGATGGAAGAACACGACGCGTGGGTCGACAGCGTGCTCGTCGGTTAAATCGCTCCGGCGATTTGCATACCCAACCCGGCGGCGGCCAGCGAGCCGAAGATTGTGAACGCTAAATAAGGCCAGCCCCACGCAGCGTTTTCTCGATTGCGGATGCCGCTGTACGACTGAGCGATGAAGCCACCGAACGTGGTGAAAGCACCACAAAAAGCTTGGGCCGCCACGAGCTGGGTTGAACTTTCAGGCTGACCCATCGCTAGGCCAAGAAGAAGCGAGCCTCCGAGGTTGGCGGCGAAAGTGCCCCAAGGTGCGCTGGCTCCGAACCGGGCCACACTCCAGCGTTCGAGTGCGAATCGGCTCACTGCGCCGATCGAGCTCACCACGACATACACCACCATCATCTGCGCGTCAGAGCTCCGTGCACGAGCGAATACACGACGAGTCCCGCGGCAGCGCTGGACACCGCATAAAGAGCGCCGTGATTACCGCCGAGCTGCTCGCTGATGACGGCTAGTGATGACGTCGACGTGAACCCGCCGAGCACGCCAGTCGCTAACGCTGGCCTCCACAAGAATCCATACTGATGCGAAGCCACGAAGCCGCGCTCCCCTAATGGCACAACTGCACCCAAGAGTGCGCAGCCGAGCACGTTCACAATCAACAGCGACGTCGCACTCGCACCGAGTGAGTCTCCGCTGGATTCCATGAACATCAAACGCACAAGCGCGCCGACCGCACCGCCAACAGCGACCGCGAGATAGCTCAGCCCAGTTTGGTTCTTCGACATTAAGCGTCAGCCTTCAAGAACTTCGTCGTGGCGGCCGCACCGAGAATCATCGCAAGCACGAGCATCGGCAGTGGTGTGGCGCCTTCGATGCCCCAACCACTGTCTGTCGTCGATGCCCAGCCGATTGCGTTCGTCGAAGGCAAGACCCTGCCCACCCAGTCCCAGTCGTAGGTCAATGCCAGCACGATGTACTCGAGGAACGAAAATGAAATCATCGGCGCGACCAGCCCAATCGGCATGCTGCGAAACAGCACAGTCAGCGACATGACGATGATGCAGTACATCACCACGACGGCAGTGAACTTCGCTGCACCGACATAGACCGTATCCATGTTCATGCCACCGGTCGTAGATCGGTAGAGCTCAACCGCTGCCGCCACTGCGGCGATGGTGACCAAACTCCACACAACCGCGTAGGCAATCACGAGCCCTGCGCGCGCAGTGAGGAACCTGCCTCGACGCGGGAAGGTCGAGAGGGTGACACGAATCGTGCCGTGCCGGTAGTCGTGACCAAAAGCCTGAGCGGCGATCACTGAAACGAGCACCACAAAGAACGGCACCAAGATGAAACCGATCATCGATTCGAATCGCGTGGGCTCGGTCGCGACGTAGTTCTGACCTCGGCCGACAAGTGCAAACAGCGTCACAAATCCGAGTGCCTGCAAAATTGCCAAGGCAGAAATGATCCAGGTGCTACGTAACGTGCGCATCCGGATGAGTTCATATTTGAGTTCGTTCATCATGCGACTGCACCGCCTTGTGATTCATCAAGTGAACCGCTCGTTTGGTAATCCTGTGCTGAGTCCGTG
This sequence comes from Actinomycetota bacterium, assembly GCA_039800825.1. Taxonomy (GTDB): domain Bacteria; phylum Actinomycetota; class Actinomycetes; order S36-B12; family UBA5976; genus JAFMIT01. The sequence goes on along the minus strand of JBDLPZ010000159.1, from coordinate 14,265 downwards.
AGCTCCAAGAATGCGGTCTCGAGGCTCGCTCGCCGAGCTGTAAGTTCGAAAACGCGAAGTCCAGTCTCAAACGCGATGTGACCGACGGTGTCGGTATCGATTCCAGTCACCGCCACACCTGTATCTTCGATCGCGGCCGAGAATCCTTTGGACTGCAGCACCGCAAGCAATTGAGCATTGTCACTGGTGCGCACCACCACGTCGTTGCGGCTGCTACGACCGATGAATGACTCCATCGACTCACTCGCCACCAGTCGGCCTTGAGCGATCACAATGATGTCATCAGCCATGAGTTCCATCTCAGACAGCAGGTGGCTCGACACCAAGACACATCGACCGAGCGCTGCGTACGCACGCAAGAAGTCGCGCAGCCAGTGAATCGTCGCTGGATCAAGACCGTTGGCTGGCTCGTCGAGAAGCAGCACCTCGGGCTTGCCAAGGATTGCGCCGGCCAGACCGAGCCGCTGACCCATGCCCATCGAGAACGTCTTTGGGCGAGAGTTCGCGACGGAAGTTAGTCCCATCAAAGCGATTACTTCATCGACACGTTCCATCGGCAGGTTCGCTTCAGCGGCGAGCATTCTCAGATGACTGCGGGCCGTTCTTTGAGGGTGGAAAAGCTTCGCGTCGAGATGGGCGCCGACAACGGTTGTGACGCGGTCGAATTCAGTCAGGCGCTGACCGTCGAACAGCGTCTCGCCATCGCCATGATCAAGGCCGAGCATGAGTCGCAAGGTCGTCGACTTGCCCGAGCCGTTCGGCCCGAGAAAACCTGTCACGCGTCCAGGCGTGAGAGTGAAAGTGAGATTATCAACCGCTCGGCGCGAGCCGAACGACTTACCTAATCCCGTCGCTTCTACCTTCATACAACCTCCGTTGAACCGTTAGCGAGCGTAGTAGTGGCCACACTCTCCGACGGCGGTCTGGGGAGTTTCTGGCACAATTGCCCCATACCTAAGGAGTGAAATGCCGACCTACCAGTACGTCTGCCTCGAATGCGAGAAGCCGCTGGAAGTTTTTCAGGCATTCTCCGAGGATGCGTTGACGACCTGCCCAGAGTGCGGCGGCGAGCTGCGCAAGATCTTTTCAGCGGCTGGCGTTGTCTTCAAGGGCGGCGGTTTCTACCGCACCGATAGCCGCAGTTCATCTAGCTCTTCGGACTAGTTCTATCGGGCCGCACTTTGCTGCCCTGTGGATAGACCTAAGCGTTGGCGGGCCAAAACGCGCCAATATTGATGGATGCAACTTCCCTCGCTCCGCTCCATCCAAATCTTTCTGCTCCATCGCCGAATGTGGCTCACGTTCGTCGCGTTGACTCTCTCCATCTGGTCGCTCGCTTCAGGTTGGCATAAAGGAGAGCCAGCGGTCTTCGCGCTACATCCAATGGCAATCGGTGATGTCGTCAGAGATGCCGACGTCTCACTCGGTCATATCGACGGCGCGACCGTGGACTACGTCGACGACGTCTCGCTATTGATCGGCAAACAACTGACCGCCCCCTTGTCTGCCGGCCAGCCGATCACGGCGACCGCGGTATCGCCCACGCGCACGACCACCAATCGCGTGATAATCAATCTCCCGCTTGAAGACAGCGACCCTTCCAACTACGTCGTCGGAACTCGCGTTCATCTTTGGAGCCTGGGAGATGAGTTCAGCAGTCTGGTGAGCGTCGATGCGACCGTAGTCGGGAGTTCAGCATCGAGCCTCGGCAGTAGTCACATCGCGGTGAGCATTCCGCTCGCCGACGAAGCGGCGGTCATGCAGGCGCGGGCAGTTCGAGTCGGTGCCCTGAGCTAATGACGAGCGAGAGCGACTACTTGTCGCCGTGATGCGGTGGGCGGTTCGTCAGAAACTCGTTATCTCGCGAGTTGTTTTGTGACTCTCGTGGATCTGCGACCTCGTCTTTAGTCACCTCAGGGGTGAGCTTCACGCCATCGAGAGCAGCCCGAAGACGACGGCGGCGCTCAGCGGCCTTGTCTTCTTCAGTCACGTTTACCTCGATTGATAGGTCTCTACGGGCTCGATTGTGACAGGTGCGGTGGATATTGCGAAAATCCGCACGTGGTGAATCTGATGGCACGCGCCGAGTGGCAGGCACTGGCTGTCGCACATCACAGCACTGTCGCGGCGCTGACTACAGAAGCACGCCAACGCAAAGCAGCGGGCGTTCGCCATCCCATCGAAGACTTCATGTGGACGTATTACTCGCAGCGACCCACCCAATTCCTCAAGTGGCATCCAGGAGCGGCAGCCGCACTAGAGGATGCGGAGGGATTCGCAGACGAACGTGGCTACGCAGTCGTCGATGGCACGGCCAGAGTCAGCAGTGCGTTCATTGAGGCTCGACGCGAGGCACTTCAGTGGATGCTAGATCTTCAGAGTTCGCTCCTCGAGCGAGAACCTCGCTTCGGATGCTTCGGCCTTCACGAATGGGCCATGGTCTACCAGCTCGACCAGACTGAAGTGCGTCACGAGCAGGCTCCCCTGCGGCTTCCGAAAGAACGCATCGCCGAGATTGTCGAAGCGCAACAACTCAAGTGCACTCACTACGACGCTTTCCGTTTCTATGTGCCAGCAGCGCGCTCGCTCAATCACATGATGCTGCAGCGCGAAGATCAGCAGGCCAACGAGCAGCCTGGCTGCCTGCACGCCAACATGGATCTCTACAAATGGTGTTACAAAGCGGCGCCAATCGTCTCGAGTGACCTGATGGTGGAGTGCTTCAATCTTGCGCGCGATATCCGCACTCTCGACATGCAGGCAGCGCCTTATGACCTCGCAGAGTGGAACTTGGAGCCGGTGCGCATCGAAGAAACTGAGGGTCGAGCTGAATATGTGCGCCGCCAGCGTGAGTTTCATGAGCGTGCCACTGCCCTGCGCGTCGAGTTCATTAAACAAATCAGCGCGGCACTCAGTGAGCACCGCGCTGATTAAGAGTGAGAGCCGATTAGGGCTCGAGAATTGCGCTGACCATCGCCTTGGCTTCTTCAGCTGAAGAAGCAGCGAGTGCAACCTGCGAAACTTCGATGCAGGTTGCGCGATCGACGGTGGCGAGGAAGCCACGGACTTCAGCGAGAGCAACCGGTGCCATCGACAGCGAGGTCACGCCCAGACCGACGAGCACTGCCGCCAGATGCGGATCTGCAGCTGCTTCACCACACACACCCAGTGGACGAGCCAGCGTGGTCGCGTTGGTCGCAGCGAGTGCGATGGCGCGAAGCACGGCCGGGTGCCATGAGTCCGTGAGATCTGACAAGCGAGCGTCGAGACGGTCTGCAGCCATGACGTACTGCGTGAGGTCGTTAGTACCGAGGCTGCCAAAGTCGACTTCAGCGAGAACCTTGTCAGCGAGCAAAGCCGCCGCAGGAGTCTCGATCATCACGCCGACATGGCGGATACCGAATTCGCGAGCCTGCGCTGCGAAATCAGCTGCCTCTGCTGGCGTATCAATCATCGGCGCCATAACCCAAAGGTCAGTGTGTGTCTCAGCAGCTGCTTGCGCGAGCGCTTGGAGCTGACGACGCATGACACCTGTGCCATTGCGGGTCAGACGCCAGCCGCGAACACCGAGCGCTGGGTTTTCTTCGGCGACAGTGTTCAAGAACGGGACTGGCTTGTCCGAGCCAGCATCAAGCGTGCGCACGACAACCTTGTGTCCAGCCATTGCGGTGAACACGTCGGTGTAAAGAGCGACCTGCTCGTCCACTGTCGGTTCGGTTTCGCGCGAGAGGAACAAGAGTTCAGTGCGGAACAAACCGATGCCTTCGGCACCTGCATTCGCAGCGCTCACCGCATCAGAAACAGAGCCAGCGTTTGCCAGGAGGTTGACCGGAGTGCTGTCAGACAGGCGGCCTGGGCCGGTGACTGCAGCGGCGCGTGCACGAAGTGCATCCTCGCGAGTCTTGTGATGCAGCACAGTCGCTTCGTCTGGGTTGCGCTCGACGAGACCGTGACGGCCGTCGACCATCACGATGTCGCCAGACTCGAGGCTTTCTGCTTCGCCGCAGCCGACGACAGCAGGAATGCCGAGACCACGAGCCACGATTGCGGTGTGGCTGGTCGGGCCGCCCTTAGCGACCACGAGTGCCAGCGCAAAGCGCATGTCGAGAGCGGCCGTATCAGCTGGAGTCAGATCATCAGCGACGATGACTGAAGGTGCAGACAGAATGACTGGGCCACTCTTTTCGCCACTGATCTCCGCGATAGTGCGATCTGCAATTTCATCAAGGTCATGAACGCGCTCGGCGAAGTAACCGCCAAGACTTTCGAGTGCAGCCCGGAATCCAGCGAACGAGTCGCGGATTGCTGGGCGCACATCGGGGTAAACAACATCATCGGTAAGGCGTGCAGAGATTGCTTCGACCAACGCTGGGTCTTGAGCAATCATGGCTTGAGCCTGAAGAACTTCGCGCGCAACCTCGATATCCGCCGCGATAGCGCGACGTTCGAGATCTGCACCTACTGCTGCGAGTGCATCGAGTACTTGCTGGCAAGTGCCAGGTACATCGTGCTCAACGACAGTGTGGCGAATGCGGTGTACTTCACCGACAACAACACCAGGCGAAACGCCAATACCGATCAAACTGCTCATGCGTGTGGATTTTCCTCATCGTGGTTTGTGCCAACTATGTCGGCAAGCGTAGCGAGTACTGCATCAGCACCGTCACCCTCTGCCACGGTGATCTCGAGGTCTTCACCAAATTTCACACCAAGAGCAAGAACCATCAACATCGATGCGGCGTTGACTGCCTTGTCACCGACGCGACCAATTGTGCATGAGACGCCTGAAGCTGCCGCAGCTTTAACCAAAAGGGACGCTGGACGAGCGTGCAGACCGACGCTGCTTGCAACTTTTACAACCTGAGAAGGCATTGATTTTCCATTTCTAAATGAAGCAGGTGGGTGGCCCGAAGACCACCCACCCACTTTGCGCACATCCGTGAAGATGTGGGCGGGGTTTTATTTAGGCTGCTGCCTTGTTTGCACCCTTGAGTGCAATGACGAGCAGTGCAGTCACAACTGCACCAGCAACGAGTGCCAACAGGAACACTGCTGGGTTGCCGATGAGTGGGAGAACTGCGATGCCACCGTGAGGTGCGCTGAGGGTTGCACCCGCAGCACCGACGATTGCACCTGCAACTGCAGAACCGGCCATGATCGATGGGATCACGCGAGCTGGGTCAGCTGCTGCGAATGGGATTGCACCTTCGGTGATGAAGGTGAGGCCCAAGACGAGAGCTGCCTTGCCCTGCTCCTGCTCAGCATCATTGAAGAGGCTCTTACGCAGGACGGTTGCGAGGAAGAGACCCAATGGAGGGGTCATACCTGCAGCCATAACGCATGCCATTGCAACAGTGCCGCCGCCATTAGCTGCGGTGAGAGATGCAACACCGAAGGTGTAAGCAACCTTGTTGATTGGGCCACCCATGTCGAAGGCCATCATCAAACCGATGATGATGCCGAGGACGATTGCACCAGAGCCAGCCTGGTTGGTGAGGAAGGTGTTAGCGCCTTCGTTAAGAGGCGTAACAACTGCCTTGCCAACGGTGACCATTGCAAGACCGACAACGACGGTCGAGAGCAATGGGTTGATGACGAGTGGCATCAGTGGGCGAACTGCGTTTGGAACATTCCAGTTGCTGATTGCCTGAGCAACCGCACCAGCGATGAGACCACCGAGGAGTGCACCGAGGAAGCCTGCGCCGACTGAGCCAGCGAAGTAACCTGCAGCGAAGCCAGGTACGAGACCTGGGCGATCAGCCATGCCGAATGCGATGTAGCCGGCAAGAGCTGGAAGCAAGAAGTTCCATGGGCCCATTGCGAGGCTGAAGAGGATTGCACCGATACGAACGTTCATTGCCAAAGCAACGCCGTTTGCATCGACACCGTCGAGACCATTCTGGTAGTTCAAGCTGGTGAAGCCAGCTGGGTCACCCGAAATAAGGAATGACAATGCAATCAAAATACCGCCAGCGGCGACGAACGGAATCATGTAAGACACGCCCGTCATCAACCATTGACGCAAGTTAGAACCAGCACTCACTGCTGTTTCCTCTCTATCCCTTGTTCACTACTAGGGTCCTAGTAGCGGTCTTGCAAATCAGATGCACGTGCAATCTGACCTTTCTGCTCCCTTAAGCAGAAACTTGTGGTGCGCTTACGCGCCAGCAACCAGGCCTTCTGCTTCGCGAACGAGCGCGCCTGCATCCTTGATTGCTTGTTTTGGAATCGACTTCACCAATGGAAGGTGTGCGAAGCGATCTGCATCGCGAACGCCGACGTCATTTGCGAAGATGCACACATCTGCCGCAGCAATGATGTCTGCAGGAATTGGCTTCAGACCGCCCGCGCCCTGGGTCTCGACCCAGATCTCGTGACCGGCTGCCTTTGCTGCACGTTCGAGAGCTTCGGCTGCCATGTAGGTATGGGCGATGCCGGTAGCACAGGACGTAACTGCGACGATCTTCATCAGTTTGCCTCTCCATTGCTGAGTACAGCTACGAGCGCTTCAGCGGATTCTGAAGTGCGAAGTGCAGCCGTAAATTCTGGGTCCATCAATCGACGAGCGAGTCCCGACAAGATGGCGATGTGTTCATCCCCGCCGCCTTCTGGCACGAGGATCATGAAAATAACGTCGGCGCCTGGCTCTTCGGGATCGAAGACAACGCCTGCAGCGCTACGGGCGACCAGAACTGATGCGACGCTGATGCCAGCGCTGCGTGCGTGAGGGATCGCGACGCCGTCGAACTGCGGCGTTCCCATTTCGTCGCGGGCGATGACGTCTTTGACGATCTGACCTGCGTCAGTGCCGCGACCTGCTGCGACTGCGCGCTCGGCGAGAGCGGTGATTGCTTCGACCTTGTCGGCTGCGACCAATTCAAGATCGATGAGCTCTGCTGCGAAAACGGACATTAACCAACCTCTGCTAACTGACGATTGAGATCCACCGTCGAATGCACCAGAACTTCAACGGCTGCTGCCTGTTCTGGCTTCGGGATCGCGGTGCCGGGCAACGCTACGGACGCGGCCGACCACTGCACTGCACCTGCGAGTGCAGAAACTTGAGCGCCACCTGCGAGGAAAGTGGCAAGAAGAATGTCGCCGGCTCCGACTGGCGTGCCAACAACCGAGTGCGCTGGTTCGACGTGAACGACGTCATCAGCGGTGATGTAGAGAGCGCCGTCTTTGCCGAGGCTGCAGAGGACTGCGCCGACACCGCGAGAGATAACTTCGCGGGCTGACTCGATGGCATCGCCGACGGTTTGTGGCTCGCGGCCGACCAATCCGCCGAGTTCATGCTGGTTTGGTTTGATCAGATCTGGGCCGCCTGCGTGTACTGCAGCGGACAGCGCGGCGCCGCTTGCATCCAATACGACGCGTGCCCCTCGAGCCTTCGCATGCTGCACAAGGCGAGAGTACGTGTCGTCTGCGGCTCCAGGATTTAAGCGACCCGCCAAAACAACCCAGTTATTTTCAAGCGGAAGTGCATCGAGAGCGCCTTCAATCGCAGCCAGAATCTCAGGAGTCATCGTCACGCCAGGCTCGTTGATCTTGGTGACAGTGCCATCTGCCTCGACGAGGGTGAGGTTTGAGCGAGTGATTCCCTGTGCCATCACAATGGTGTGTGCGATGTCCTGCGCTGCCAGCTGCTCTGACATCCATTCGCTGCCAAGACCTGCGCCGACCATGACTGCGTGAGTGTCGATGCCGTAAGCAGCAAGGGCGCGCGACACGTTGACGCCCTTGCCGGCGGCATCGAGACGAATGAGTTCGGCACGGTTAACGCCGCCACGACGCAGGTCATCGACCTTGATGGTGCGGTCGATGCTGGGGTTCAGCGTGATGGTGATGATCATGCGCGCACCACCACTGGGCCGGTTGCTTCGATTTCGTCTGCCACATCATCGTCGACGAGAACGTCAGTGATGACAACGTCGACATCTTCGAGGTTGCCGAAGGATGCGAAGTGGTTGACACCGAACTTGGTGTTGTCAGCGAGAACAATGCGGCGGCGTGCTGCAAGCAGCATTGCGTTCTTAATCGCAGCTTCGTTGCGATCTGGCGTCGTGAGTCCGCGCGTTGCCGTGATGCCGTTGGTGCCGACGAATGCGACGTCTGCGTACAGACCCTTAAGTCCTTCGATCGCCCACTCGTCCACGCAGGCGAGAGTGCGTGAACGAACACGGCCGCCGAGGACGAGAGTCGTGATGTTCGGGCGGTGCGCCATCGCTGCGGCATGAAGTACCGAGTTGGTGACAACAGTCAGTTGTGACGTGTCAGGAATCAGATTGAGAAGCGCGCCGGTGGTGGTGCCAGCGTCGACGATGATCGCGCCCTCTTCTGGCACTTCAGAGACAGCAGCCTGCGCGATGCGGAACTTCTCATCAGGGTGTTCCTGCGAGCGCGAATCAACGTTTGGTTCAAAGCCGATGCGACCGGCTGGCATTGCGCCGCCGTGTACTCGACGAACTAGTCCCTGGCGCTCAAGGTTTGAGAGATCTCGACGAATTGTTTCAGGAGCTACAGCGAGTGAATCTGAGAGATCCACGACGGAGGCACGACCATCACGTGTTACCGCTTCAAGAATCGCGCGGTGGCGTTCTGGTGCGTACACGTGACTCCTCGAAATCAAAACGGGCAAACTCAAGCCCTAAGGTGAATTCTGAATGTCATTTGCCCGCGTGTCTACGCTTGATTGTGCCCGTTTCGATAACAATCAAATAAATACGGGCAACCTGTAGCCGAATAATTACTCAGAGTAATCGAACTAGGACGTTTTCATCATTCGATGCACGGATGTGCAGACGCGTGCGCTCAGCACGTACCACTTAGTGCGTGGGGACGTACCGCTAGAAGGAATGAGTGCGGACGAACTCGGCAGAAGCAATCAACTCAGGCGACAAGTACCGATCCGGGCCGGGACCAGGAACAGTCTCGCGCAGCGCACTAATAATCGACCGCGATACGGGCGCTGGCTCGAGTGGCGCGCGCATATCGATAGCGCGGGCGGCGGCCATCAGTTCGATACCGATGACCTGCGTCAGGTTCTCGACTGCTCGACGCAGCTTCCGACCTGCATGCCAGCCCATCGACACGTGATCTTCTTGCATCGCAGATGATGGAATCGAGTCAACGCTCGCTGGCACTGCCAGACGCTTCATGTCTGACACGAGACCTGCTTGGGTGTACTGCGCGATCATCAAACCTGAATCGACACCGGGATCGTCAGCAAGAAAAGCATTGAGACCGTGCGAGCGATTCTTGTCGAGCATTCGATCGGTGCGACGCTCTGACATCGACGCGAGGTCCGCCATCGGAATCGCCATGAAATCGAGTGCGTATGCGACGGGCGCACCATGGAAGTTGCCGTTGCTCGACAGCCGACCGTCGGTGAGTACGACGGGGTTATCGACTGCAGCCGCGAGCTCGCGTTCTGCGACAGTGATGCAGTGAGCGACTGTGTCGCGCACGCCACCAGTTACTTGAGGTGCACAACGCAGCGAGTACGCGTCTTGGACACGATCATCATTGATTTTGTGTGATGCGACGATGCCGGATCCCTTCAGCGTCGCGAGCATGCGCGCGGCCGACTCGGTCTGACCTGGGTGTGGACGCAATGGTTCATGCAGCTCAGGAATAAACACTGCATCCGTGCCTAGCAATGCTTCAACACTCATCGCCGCGACGACATCGGCAGCATCAAGCAGGTGCTCAACATCGTGGATTGCGAGCACCAGCATTCCCAACATGCCGTCGGTGCCGTTGATGAGCGCAAGACCTTCTTTTTCTTGAAGCTCAACCGGAGTAATGCCAGCGGCACCAAGAAGTTCAGCGACGGGACGCTGCACACCGGTGTTGTCTGCGGCCTCTCCCTCCCCCATCAACACGAGCGCACACGCCGACAGCGGCGCCAAGTCACCACTGCATCCAAGCGATCCGAACTCACGAACTAGCGGAGTAATGCCAGCGTTCAACAGTGCAGCCATCGTCTGTGCGACAACTGGGCGAATGCCAGTACGGCCGCTGCACAAAGTCTTCAAACGCAAGAACATCAATGCGCGAACAACCTCGCGTTCCACTGGCTGTCCGGTGCCCGCTGCATGAGAGCGAATGAGCGAACGCTGCAACTGCGTGCGATCAGCTGGCGAAATGTGTCGGTTGGCGAGCGCACCAAAACCGGTAGAGACACCGTAGACGGGAATATCGGATTGAGCCATCGCGTCGATGTGTGCACGGCTCACGGCCATGGCGGCGAGTGCATCCTCGCCAATCTCGACGCGTGCACCATGACGAGCGACAGCCACGACATCTGCGCGAGTGACGCCAGAAGTGTGAATGACTACGGCTGGATTGTTCATTCGCTGTCCTTCGAGAAGATGCGTACGCCTTCGCGCCACGTTTGGTGAATCAGATTAACGCCTGGTCGGTATGCCAGGTGGATGTAGGACGGTGCGTCGAGAACGACGAAGTCGGCACGAGAGCCCACGGCGAGTTTGCCGACATCAGTGCGACGTAGCGCGGCCGCACCTCCAGCAGTAGCTGCATGTACCGCTTGGTCGACGGTGAAGTGCATATCACGCACCGCGACTGCGATAGAGAAAGGCATCGACGTCGTGTAGCTGCTTCCTGGATTGCAGTCAGTCGCAATGGCCACCGTCGCGCCAGCGTCGTAGAAGCGGCGTGCATCGGGATAGGGGCTTCGAGTCGAGAACTCCGCGCCCGGCAGCAGCGTGGCCACGGTGTTCTTGCTCGCAAGCACTTCGAGGTCGGCATCAATCATGTGAGTGCAATGGTCCATCGACGCCACATCGAACTCAGCCAACAACGAGACAGTCTCTCGCCGCTCCAGCTGATTGCCATGTAGACGCAGACCAAAACCCTCTGCCGCCGAGAAGAGGGCTTGAGTTTCTTCAATCGAAAATGCGCCGCGATCGCAGAAGACATCCACCCATCGGGCGATGCCGCGTGCCTCAGGGAGCATCTCGTTAATGACGAGGTCAATGTAGGCCGAGCGATCGGACTCGAACTCTGGCGGCACGACGTGCGCGGCGAGCAGGGTCACATCCTCAGTGAACTCGCGAGCGATTCGAATCGCACGCAGCTCATCCGCTGCGGTCAGCCCATAGCCCGACTTGATTTCAAGGTGGGTGATGCCACTCCCGTGCATTTCGCCAACTAACCGAGCACACTGTCGACGCAGTTCGTCGTCTGTCGCAGCGCGAGTCAGCGTCATCGTGCGTCGAATGCCGCCCGCCGAGTACGACTCCCCTGCCATGCGCGCTGCGAACTCATCGGCACGATCGCCAGCGAACACCATGTGCGCATGTGAATCCACAAAGCCCGGAATTACAGCGCGACCAGCGACATCGAGCACAGAGTCGGCAGACGGTGCAGCCGACGCAGCGCCTACCCACGCAACGCGCCCCGCATCAACAACTAACGCAGCATCATCGACAACACCAAGCAAGCCGTCCCCAATGTTTGTGTTGGTGACGAGCTGCTTGATACCAGTGATGAGCTGTGAAGTCACAGAATTAATCCATCATCGGAATGTGGACATGCTTCTCGTGCGCGACCTCGACTGCGTGGTCGTAGCCTGCATCCACGTGACGAATCACGCCCATGCCAGGGTCATTCGTAAGAACGCGCTGCAACTTCTGCGCTGCGAGCTCGGTGCCATCTGCCACAGAGACTTGGCCAGCGTGGATCGAGCGACCGATTCCGACGCCACCACCGTGATGAATCGAAACCCATGAAGCGCCAGAGGCGATGTTGACCATCGCGTTGAGCAAAGGCCAGTCAGCGATTGCATCTGAGCCATCGAGCATTGCCTCGGACTCGCGATAAGGCGATGCGACGGAACCGCAGTCGAGATGATCGCGGCCAATGACAATCGGCGCGGAGACTTCGCCCTTCTTGACCAGGTCGTTGAACACTGCGCCGGCCTTGTCGCGCTCGCCATAACCCAGCCAGCAGATTCGCGCAGGCAAACCTTGGAAAGCCACCCGCTCTTGAGCGAGATTGATCCAGCGGCGCAAGTGGTCGTTGTCTGGGAACAGATCCAAGATCGCCTTGTCCGTGCGGTAGATGTCCTTTGGATCGCCAGACAGCGCTACCCAGCGGAATGGACCTTTACCTTCGCAGAAGAGCCGGCGAATGTAGGCAGGAATAAAGCCTGGGAAATCGAAGGCGCGATCAAAGCCGCCCTTGCGAGCCTCGTCGCGAATGCTGTTGCCGTAATCGAAAACGACCGAGCCTGCATCCATGAAACCGACCATCGCTTCGACGTGCTTCGCCATCGCAGCTTGCGCCTTCTTAGTGAACTCGACCGGATCGCGTTCTGCCTCGGCGCGCATGTGTTCGAACTCCACGCCCTCAGGACAGTAAAAGAGCGGGTCATGTGCAGACGTCTGGTCAGTCACGATGTCGACTGCGACACCTCGACGCAGAAGTTCTGGAAGGACCGTCGCGGCATTGCCAACGAGACCAATCGAGACACCGCGGCGTGCAGCTTTGGCGTCTTGGCAGCGCTTCAGCGCATCTTCGAGGTCGTTCGCGATTTCATCGAGGTAGCGAGTTTCGACTCGACGCTGCAGGCGAGTGACGTCGACATCAATCATCAGGCAGACGCCTTCGTTCATCGTGACAGCAAGTGGTTGTGCACCACCCATGCCGCCACAGCCTGCGGTGACAGTCAGCGTGCCGGCGAGCGATCCACCGAAGTGCTGATTCGCCACTGCAGCGAACGTCTCGTACGTGCCTTGCAAGATGCCCTGTGTGCCGATGTAGATCCATGAACCTGCAGTCATCTGGCCATACATCGTCAGACCGAGCTGTTCGAGACGACGGAACTCTGGCCAGTTTGCCCAGTCACCAACAAGGTTGGAATTGGCGAGCAGGACACGTGGTGCCCACTCATGTGTCTGCAGCACGCCGACAGGCTTGCCAGACTGCACGAGCAGCGTCTCATCGTTCTTCAGCGTGGTGAGCGTGCGGATGATTGCGTCCAGGCTCTGCCAGTTTCGCGCGGCCTTGCCGGTACCGCCGTAGACCACAAGTTCTTCAGGATGCTCGGCCACAGCAGGATCAAGATTGTTGTGCAGCATTCGGATGGCTGCTTCTTGTTGCCAGCCGAGCGCGGAGATGGAGCTGCCAGTAGCAGCATGCAGAGTGCGAGGACCAGTAATCATGTGGCTATCTCACTTGTGGGCAGACCCTGCTCGCAATAGCCTACGAACTTCCACTGTCTCGGATTTGAGATTCTGATGCCCTCACAAGTTCCAGCTGCGACCCGCACGCTCAGCATTTTGCGCTGCCTGGCGAGCGCGCCTGGGCCGATGACCGCGGTCTCCATTGCACGTGAACTTGGTTTGCCTCGCTCGTCGACCTACCACCTGCTCACCGCCATGCAAGAGCTTGGCTTCGTGGTGCACTTGCCAGAAGAGGAGCGCTGGGGCTTAGGCGTGGCAGCTTTCGAGATTGGTGCCGCCTATCTGCGACATGAGCCGCTTGAGCGACTCGCTCGACCGATGCTTCGCAAACTCATCAAAGACGTCGCTCCTATCCAGGTCGTCGTCCACCTCGGGGTGCTTCATGGCCGCGAGCTTCTATACCTGCTCAAAGAACAATCGACTCGACATCCTGATGTGGTCACCGAGGTGGGTGTTCGCCTGCCCGCCAGCCTCACCGCTTCGGGCCGCAGCATCTTGGCCCAACTGCCGACGGCTCAGCTGCGCGCGATCTATCCCGATCGCTACTCATTCCTTGACCGCACTGGTCGCGGCCCGCAGTCATGGGCAGCGCTGACAGAACTGCTCGCGGACGAGGCACATCAGGGTTTCAGTACCGAAGACAGCTTCATCGCCGACGACATTTCATCCGTCGCTGCCGCGGTCCTCGATCACCTCAACCAACCAGTCGCCTCGATTGGCGTCAGCTTTAGCACTGCCGCTGTCACCACTCAACAACGTAGAGTTCTCGCGACGGCAGCGCGGCAATGCGCTCGCGCTATCTCCAAAAGATTGGGTGCTTCATGAGTTTGCCTAACGACCCGCAGTGGCCACGGGCAGCGCACTGGCTCGAGCGCGCCGATTCGAATCCTGATCTCATCGTTCTCGGTGTTCCTGCCCACGAAACGTCCATCAGTCCCACCAACGCACACCTTACGCCTGCTGCCGTACGCGCGGGCCTGCTTCGCTACTCAACTTTCCACATCACGACTGGCCATGACATCAGCGACCTAGCTGTGTCGGACGCCGGCGATGT
>JBDLPZ010000158.1:0-6434 GCA_039800825.1 Actinomycetota bacterium | reverse complement strand
GCACCCAGGCCAAAACGCGCTCCATTGCCGGCTCGGCCGGATCGAAAGCGATGGCCGATTGGAGACCAGTGAGAGACTGCCAGAACCACAGGTTCATTACCCAGCCAAAGAGGAACGTCGCTACCGCGGCATAGAGCGCAAGGAGTGTGACTTCGGCGCGACCCCTGGCGCGAGGCAGAAGCCCTGCTCCCATCGCTACCCAGCCTGCGGCGACGAGTTGAGCGGGGAGCCAAGGGCCGATTCCGCCGGTCACCAATGCGCTCGCGAAAATCGCGCTGACTCCGATGACGAATCCAGTAGCGCTCCCAAGAACGCGGCCAGCCACAATCAATATGAGCCACATAGGTTCAATGCCTGCGACGCCTGCTCCCAGTGGACGCACTGCTGCTGCCAATGCGATCAAGATGCCGGCGACTGCCAGCGTCTTGGTGCTCAAGTGTCGAACCACGATCTCGTTGACGAACAGCGCAACAGTCAGAGGCAGGACAATTAACGACAAAATTGATGACGTTGCCGTCGCTGCAGTCGCCGTGTGTGCAGGAGCAACGAGCGGCCATCCCAGCGCTGCGAATCCCGCTGCCGAGACGATAAGGAGCAGCGCGTGAGATTTGAGTGCGCTAGTTGAGCGAAGCACGGACATCGTTGACGCTGAGCCAGCGCAGTGGAGCCAAAACCTTTGTAGTGATTGGCGCGAACATTGTCGAGGCGGTCAAGACATCTGCAGCCGGACCAGCGGCAACTACTTCACCTTCGCTGAGTACAACAACTTCGTCGGCGATTTCGGCCGCAAGTTCAACATCGTGGGTTGCGAGTATGACTGTGCGCCCGTCGGCCGCAGCGGCGGTGAGAATCTCGATCAGTTTGAGTTTGCCAGCGCTGTCGAGACCTCGAGTGGGCTCATCGAGAAGGAGCACAGGCGGATTGCCTGCGAGTGCGATCGCGAGCGCGAGCCCCAATCGTTGACCTTCTGACAAATCGCGAGGGTGCTGTGCATCATCAATCGCAGGCGACAGGAGCGCCAACAGCGCTCGGGTCGTACCTGCGGCGACGTTGCGAAGTTTGTCTGACGTTCTGCACTCGTCTGAAATCCGATCACAAAGAAAGAGATCACTGGGTTGTTGGGGGACGATGCCTACCAAGTTCACGAGTTCAGCAGGTTGAAGAGTCGACGCGACCTTGCCCTTGATGACCGCCGAGCCGCGAACCGTTTCAAAGTCGCCAATGAGGGTGTGCAGCAGAGTCGACTTGCCGGCGCCGTTTCTTCCCATCAGAGCAGTGATTGAGCCGCGTTTGAACTGTGCGCTCACCGATTTCAGAATCTCGTTGCGATCGCGCATCACGCTGGCGTTGGAGACTTCGACCACGACTGGTGTTTCAGTGCTGATGAGCCGAAGCGGTGGTGTCTGTCCCTGGAGTAGTTGACGTAAGGGCTCCACAACTTTTCGCGCATCTCGCACGGTGAGCGGAGACTTTTCGGCACCAGCGAGACGCGCAAGCTGTGTCAACGCTGGAGCGGTCGGCAGATGTTCGACTGCGACTTCGGGTGCGAGCACGATGGGCGCTTTTTCTGTGTCAAGCAGCAGGACTGAATCTGCGTAATGAATGATGCGTTCGATTCGATGCTCAGCAACGATGACAGTGAGTCCGAGATCGTGTACGAGTCTGTGTACGGTCGAGAACACTTCGTCGGCGGCGGTCGGATCGAGTGCGCTTGTGGGCTCATCCATCAGGAGAACTCGTGGCTGAAGCGTGAGTGCAGCTGCGATCGCGACTCGTTGCTGCTGTCCGCCAGAGAGCGTTGCAATGTGTCGGTTGCGAAGGTCAGAAAGTCCGAGCAGGTCCAGGACTTCCTCCACCCGCTGACGCATCGCATCTGGGCTGAATCCATGTGTTTCCATGCCAAAGGCGATTTCGTCCTCGACGACATCGGCGACGAATCCGTCTATGGGGGACTGCGTCACAGTCGCTACAAGCCGCGACCATTCAGACGCTGAGACTGTTGCGCGGTCTACGCCGTCGATGCGCACGGAGCCCGAGAGTGAGCCACCTGTGAATTCTGGGACCAAACCATTGATGACATTGAGGATTGTGCTCTTGCCACTGCCAGTTGGCCCTGCGATTAAGAGGAGTTCACCTTCTTGAATCGACAGCGAAAAATCGTGAACCACTTCGGTATGCGAGTAGTTGAATGTGATCTTGTTGAGCTGAATCATGAAGTCACCGCCGCGGTATTGGAGCGAGTGGGAAAACCTTTGAGGATTGCCAGCGCGACAGCCAGCAATGTCGCGGCGGCCGGCCACAATGACGAGTCGGCGGCGATGATGGCGGCTGCGGCCACTGGAATCGCTACGAGTGCTGTATCGCGTGGAGCCCACTGATCGGGACGGTAACGAGTGCGGGTCGCTTCTCGGCTTGAGGCATCGAGGTTCATCCACATGAGCGCGAGGCTCAATCCGCTGCCGATGACTGTGACGGGGCTGATTCCGAAAGTGATGGTGCTGGTCGTAAACGAAAGCAACAGGATCGAGCCGATGAGAAGTCCAGCTCTGAGTCGTGCGGAACCTGCAGACTGAATATAGCCGCGGGTATTGAGCGCGGCGGCAAGCGTCACACTGCGGTCGAGTGCTGACTCTGCAACGTTGATGAGTTGCGCCGAGAGCGTTCGAAGTCCGCGTACCCGCTGCCCCCGCCAGCGAGCAGCATTGCGGATGCGTGAAACGTCTGCGAGAAGATGCGGCAAGAAGGTCACCGCGATCACAAGCAGCATGCCAGCGCTATGAAGCGACACTGGCAGCGCACGCAGTACGCGTGTTGGTGAGGTGATCGAAGCAATCGCGGCGAAAGTCAGTGCGATGGCCGCGATTCGCGTTCCGTCATTCAGCGCGAACAAGAGGCTTTCGCTTGTGATCGCACCGCCAAGTCGGATGCCTGCCAGCCATGACGGCAATTGCGCCGATGGTAGGTGAAGAATCACATGCGAACCCATGGGGTAGCCGAATAGGTTTTGGAATATGACGCGCAAGCCGATGAGGGCGAGCGTTGCCATCGCGATCAATCTGAAGTTGCGTCGCGCCAACTCGGAGTAAGCGAATCGGTTCACGAGCAATGCCGCACACAGCGCAGCAGCCACCGAAAACCCGAGCGCATTAGCGGCCGTGATCGCAATTGCTTGCGCGGCTGCGAACACCCACCAAGCGGCGGGGTGCTGGGAATCGGGGCGGCTGTGCATGTGTGGTTACTCGTTGTCCTCTAGTTGCTTTCGCTTGTTGGCCTTCTGAAGCATCATGCGACGCCAGGCCATCACGAAAACAACAACGCCTAACACTGTGGTGACAATGGTTGCAACGGTGTCCCACATCTGTTCGGACTCATCGACAGCGGGCTGAGTCGATTCAGGTGCTCCCGCTCCCAGTGTCAGTGGGGCAGTGACTTCTTCGCCGCAGCCTTCTGCCGGCAGGTTGTCGAGCGCACATACAAATCCAGCGTTCTCGCGAATCTCCGCCATCGAGGCAAGTGCCAGACTTGAAGGCGATCCAGCCTCCACCGAAACGCACTCAGATCGTGCTTCTAGTGGTTCAGTGCCATCTGCGTAGTCGGTGGCGTCGCCGTAGTCGATCACAATCGCGATGGTGACTTCGCCAGCCGCCGCTTCTTCAGCGGCGGCGCAGAGAGTCGCAAAATCGGCAGGCTTGCGCGGTGCGAGGTCGCTGCTCGCGTTCACTCCTGACGTGACGAAACGCCAACCCAGGACTAGTCCGTCCTCTGCAGGGATGCTCATCATTCCGACCTGGGCCATGCTCCACGTGCTGTTCTCGGCCTGCCAGAAACTCCAGTATCTGTACTGGCTTTCCGCTGCAAATGCGGCATTTAGTGGCGCCAATGCGAGTGTCAGAGCTGCGACAAACGCGACGGCCGCGGTTACGAATTTCTTCATTGAAGAGCTCCACGAAGTTGTTTGAGAACGTTGATTCCGCCGAAATTGCGGGGATTTGCGTCTACGGCTCGGATTACCAGAAGGAGCAGCGCCGCTTTGCCTGGTTCAATCGACTCACCACCGACTGCCTCGGCCGCGTGAGTGCGTAGTTGCTTCACAGCAGCTGTTGCTTCGTTCAACCCGCGTCGTGCGCCAAGCAAAGCTAGAACTGACCACGAAGTCGAAGACCAATCTGTGCCAGAGCCCCACGCAGATGGGATGGAGTACTTGTTGTCCGACAGACGGTGCGCGAGGTAACCGGCCATCACATCTTTAAGGCCAGCATTTGTAGTTGGAGTTCCACCTGGACAGGCGAGAGCGACATTGCGCGAAGAGCGCGGCTGCGTCGTGATGGGGAAAGTCGCACTCAAGGCTGCCGCTGCCTGAGCGGTCGTCATGTCGCTGGCGATCAGACTTGAGCTCTTCTGAAACGCGAGAGCGCCGCGCTGGATTTCGCTGGCACCGCAACCGAGCATCGTTGAGCGAAGGTAAGAGACGAGCGTCTTCTTGCCGCGGATGAATGGCGTGGCCCCCGTTGTTCGAACGGCCAGCATCGCAAGTGCTGTCGATGAGGCATCGCTTTCGAGGCCCTTGAGCCAGGGGAGTCCGCCGTCTGCTGCCTGAGCTGCGCGAAGCCACTCGACGGCCTTGGCGGCGCGAGCTTTCTTGCCTAAGGCGCTCAGTGCGACCGCTGCGATAGCGGTGGAGTTGGTGTCTTTACCTGAATAGCTTTCGAGATCTGCCTCTTTACAGGCGGCACCTGCAGCGCGATATGCCATAAAGGAACCGTCTGCGCATTGCTGTGACACGAGCCAGCTCTGCGCGGCGGCCGGAACTGCAACGTCATGAGAGCGCAAAGCGATGATGGTGAGTGACTGTCTGAATACGCCGTCGTAGCTTGGGTCCTGTGTGCCGTACAGGCCAGTGTTTGCAGCCGAAGCTGGTTGAAGAAGAGAACCTGCGGCAAGTACGACAGCCAAAGCTGCTGAAATTGCGCCCGCAAGTCCGCTTGAGAATGAACGCATAAACGTCTCCCTAGTCAGATTGCGGGTCAACGAATGCGGAAAACAAACACCTTCGAATCACCTGTTAGGAGACGCGAAGGCAGAAGTAATGCCACCTACGTAGACCACGACGATTGGTGTGTAACTGTGGTTCTCGCTAGGTGCTCCGGCTTGTCGTGAATACGACCTACGGTTGCGGGTCAGCGTCGGAATTTGACCGAACTTTCCCTAGGAATCGAGAGCCTATGAAGTTGTGTGTTGGAGCCTAGTGCACTCGTGCCCTGCTATTGCAGAGACTTCGGAATCTTTGCTTCGCGTGGCGCGCCGCCGATCTTGACGAGCGGCTTTGGGACGCGGGTGAAGCGCATTTGGATGCTTCGTAGGAGCGCGTAAGGGATGGCGCCGCGGTGTACCTCGTTCGGGAACTGTGCCTTCAGCAGCTTGCGAAGTCGCAGCGAAAGGAAGGTCGCATCCACCGCGAGTAGCAAGAGCATGAAAGTCCAGAACATGCTCGCTACTGCTTGAATCTCGGGAGTCGGCGTCAGTAGAGGGATGAGAATGAGGAAAGCCAGCGGGACGAAGATGTCACCGACGCCGAGGCGGGCATCGACATAGTTGCGGACGAACCGGCGCACTGGCCCCTTGTCGCGCAATGGCAGATGCTTCTCGTCACCGGTGTAAAAGGCGCGACGCATTTCGATGCGTGCTTCAGCTTCGCGAGAACGCATGGCAGCTCGTGCTGCCTTCTTGTCTTTGGGAACACGCAATGCCTGCTTGCGAGCGGCCTCGGCCTCTTTGCGGCTACGGGTTGCGCGGCCTTTGGCGTTAGCTGATTCGCCCGCTGGATTTTCGTCATTTGCCATAGCGGCAGCGTAATCAGAGTCGGGCTAGTCGCCGAGAGCGGGCAGCGCCAGCATTCGATCGAGTGCGACGCGGGCCCAGTGGGCGGTATTGGCATCAACCTTGATCGTGTTCTGGACTCGGCCAGCGACGAGGGATTCAAGCGTCCACACTAAATGTGGCAAGTCGATTCGGTTCATGGTCGAGCAGTAGCAAATGGTCTTGTCGAGGTAGACGACACGCTTGTCCGGGTGAGCGGCGGCAAGGCGGCGCACGAGGTTGAGCTCAGTACCGATTGCCCAAGCCGAACCTGCCGGCGCATTGTTGAGAGCCTGAATGATGTACTCCGTTGAACCGGCGTAATCGGCCGCAGCGACAACTTCGTTCTTGCATTCTGGATGCACCAACACGTTGATGCCAGGGATCTCAGCGCGAACGTCGGCAACATTCTGAGCGCTGAATCGGCCGTGCACCGAGCAATGGCCTCGCCACAAAATGACTTTGGCATCGCGTGCTTGCGCTTCGGTTAATCCGCCCTGTGGCTTGTGTGGGTCGTAGACGACACAATCGTCGAGAGTGAGACCGAGGCTGCGCACTGCGGTGTTGCGACCGAGGTG
>JBDLPZ010000157.1:0-15667 GCA_039800825.1 Actinomycetota bacterium | reverse complement strand
TGCACCACCAAGGTCTTCGAGAGTGATCGTCGCCCACTGCCCACCATTCTTCGTGGTCTTGCGGATTACGCTCGTCACCAAACCAGCGACGACAACCATCTCACTGTCGCGTGGCTCTTCGAAGACATCCGCGATTGAGACATCTGCCTGCGTACGAAGGATGTGTTCGACGCCCAGCAGCGGATGATCACTGACGTACAGACCAAGCATCTCGCGCTCGAATGACAGCAAGAGGTCCTTGTCCCACTCATCGGTGGAGATGTTGAGGGTGACACCAGTCGTGAGTGCATCTGGATCTTTGGACTCTGCAGGCGCATCAAAGTCATCAAACAGCGACGCAAAACCGGCCGCCTCGTCTTTCTTAATCACTGCGATGGAGTCAACGGCCTCGGCGTGAACCTGCAGCAAGCCCTTGCGCGTTTGTTGCAGCGAGTCGAAAGCGCCCGACTTGATGAGACTCTCGATGAGACGCTTGTTGCAGACGTTGAGGTCAACCTTGTTCAAGAAGTCTACGAATGATGTGAAGTTGCCCTTCGAAGTGCGCGTGGAAATAATCGAATCGACGACGTTCTCGCCAACATTCTTAATCGCTGTCAGACCGAAGCGGATATCGGTACCCGATGGCGCGAACTGGGCGCGAGACTGGTTAACGTCCGGTGGCAGCACCTGGATACCCATACGGCGACATTCGTTGAGATACAGCGCCAGCTTGTCGCGATCATCTTTGACGGACGACAACAGTGCGGCCATGTATTCGGATGGGTAGTTGGCCTTGAGGTAGGCAGTCCAGTACGAAATGACGCCGTATGCCGCTGAGTGCGATTTATTAAACGCGTAGTCGGCGAACGGAACCAGGACGTCCCACAACTTCTGAGTCGCTTCGGCAGAGAAACCGCGGGATTTCATACCTTCAGAGAATGGTTCGAATTCCTTGGCAAGAATCGCCTTGTCTTTCTTACCCATAGCGCGACGTAGCAAGTCTGCTTGGCCAAGCGAATACCCAGCGAGTTGCTGAGCGACGGCCATAACTTGTTCCTGGTAAACGATGACGCCAAACGTCTCACCCAAGATTGGCTCAAGGGCTTCCTTCAACTCAATATGAATCGGCTCGACTGGCTTGCGATTGTTTTTGCGATCGGCGTAATCGTTATGCGCGTTTTCGCCCATTGGACCTGGGCGGTACAGAGCCAACACTGCAGAGATGTCATCAAACGACGTCGGCGCAAGCGATCGAAGCAATGCGCGCATCGGGCCACCGTCGAGCTGGAAGACGCCGAGGGTGTCACCACGAGTCAACAGTGCGTAGGTCGCTGGGTCATCGAGCGTCAGCTGTTCAAGCACGAGAGTCTCGCCGCGATTGAGGCGAATGTGCTCGAGGCAATCATCAAGAACGGTGAGGTTGCGCAGACCCAAGAAGTCCATCTTGAGAAGGCCGAGCTTCTCACAGGCGCTCATGTCGAACTGCGTGATGATCGCGCCATCCTGAGCACGACGAATCAAAGGGATGACATCGATCAGCGGCTCTGCAGAAAGAATCACACCTGCCGCGTGCACGCCCCACTGACGACGAGCGCCTTCGAGGCCCTTGGCTACATCAACAACTTCGCGGATATCAGGGCGCTCTTCGTAGAGCTTCCTGAAGTCGCCAGCTTCTTTGTAGCGCTCGTGCTTGGAATCGAAAATACCCGAAAGTGGGATGTCCTTGCCCATGACCGCCGGCGGCATCGCTTTAGTGATTTCGTCACCGATAGCGAATGGCTTGCCCAGAATGCGCGAAGCATCCTTGATAGCAGCCTTGGCCTTAATGGTCGAATACGTGATGATCTGAGCGACGCGCTCTTCGCCGTACTTCTCAGTGGCGTAGCGGATCATGTCTGGGCGACGACGATCGTCGAAGTCCATATCGATATCAGGCATCGACACGCGCTCAGGGTTGAGGAAGCGCTCGAAAAGCAGACCATGCTTAATCGGGTCGAGCTCGGTGATGCCGAGCGCCCATGCGATCAGCGCACCAGCAGCCGAACCACGACCCGGTCCAACGCGAATGCCATTTTCCTTCGCGTAGCGAACGAGGTCGGCGACGACGAGGAAGTAGCCGGGGAAGCCCATCTGCTTGATGACAGAAAGCTCATACGCGGCGCGTTCGGTGTACTCCGGCCCCATCGCTTTGCCGAGAACCTCGAAGCGCTTCTTCAGCCCCGCCTCAACCTGGATGGCCAGGAACTGGTTTTCATCCATGCCATCTGGCACTGGGAAGCGAGGCAAGAGATCGCGACCCTCGTCGAACGAGACGTTGCAGCGCTCTGCGACTAGAAGCGTGTTGTCACATGCCTCTGGATGTTCGCGCCACACGTCGCGCATCTCAGCGGCGGACTTGAGGTAGAAGTCCTTAGCATCAAATCGGAATCGCTTGGGGTCAGACAGATTGCTGCCTGTCTGGATGCACAACAAAGCATCGTGTGCGGCGGCGTCTTCAGCTTTGACGTAGTGAAGATCGTTCGTCGCGATCAGTGGAATGCCGAGATCCTTAGACAGTTTGATCAGATCGGCACGAACGCGTCGCTCGATGTCGATCTTGTGATCCATGATCTCGACGAAGTAGTTGGAAGCGCCGAAGATGTCGCGGTAGTCAGCAGCGGCCTGGCGAGCCCGGTCGTAGCGACCCGCAGAGAGCCACTTCTGAACTTCGCCCGAAGGGCAGCCTGTCGTAGCAATCAGGCCCTTGCCGTATCGGTCGAGCAAGTCACGGTCGAAGCGTGGCCACTTGCCGTACTGACCCTCGAGAGACGCAAGTGAAGAGACGCGGAAAAGATTGTGCATGCCTTCGGTGGTCTCGGCCCACAAAGTCATGTGCGTGTAGTTGAGCTTGCCGACGCCGCCAGAACCGCCGTCTTCGAGATTGGTTTCAACCAAGCCATCGAACTGGAATGAGCCACGATCGAATCGACTGCCCACAGGGAGGTAGTAGCCCTCGAGACCGATGATTGGCTTAACGCCAGCTGCTTTGCCGGCCTTGTAGAACTCATAAGCGCCAAACAAGTTGCCGTGATCTGTCATCGCCAGTGCAGGCATTTCCATGCGCGCTGCTTCTTTGAAGAGAGCTTTGACGTTGGCGTGGCCATCGAGCATCGAGTACTCGGTGTGCACGTGGAGGTGAACAAAATCGCCATTGGCGCTAGCCACCACAACACCTCCCAACACTCAGAACGCGGCGAACCCTACTCGCGGCGACTGACAGAGATTCGATGCCGCGCGCGGCGTGTGACACGCGCCTCAGGACATCTCAGAAGGCAAGATTCGCCACAACAATTTCGACACGGGAGACCCAACTTGTCTACTCCTCACACCAGCACTCCGGAGAGCCGCGCCCAGGTGCGATTGATGCTCCAGGCGACGCTTTTCGTCATCATCGGAGTGTTTGTGGGCACCTCGCTCACTCCCCTGATTGGAGTTGCATTCTTTCTCTTCAACCTCGTGTTCGCGGCGCTCAGTTTTCTTCGAGCGGTTCGCGCGCGTCCCAGCGTCGCTACCGCCAGCTCCGCAATCATCGTCGTTCGAAACGATCGTGTGCTCGCAGCACTTCTAGCGCTCAGCGTGTTCATGACCGCACTGTTCTTCAGCGTCACCGTCAGACGCATTGCCCTCGAGAGTCGCATCGACTCAGTGGGTCGTTGCTGGTCATTGGACGAATCGAATTCGTATGCGGTTGATTGTGATAACCCCGCCGCGACTTACCGCACGACAGATGTGGTGGACGACGTAACGCTGTGCCCGGTCGAATACCTAACTCGCGACAACGGCGAGTTCATTTGCATTCAGCCAATCGACTAATTTCGAAAAAGCCTTAACCACACTGCCGCAAACACCGTCGATGCGAGTACGGCAATCACCACGGCAATTTGGACCTGAGCAATCGCGGTTGCTGAATCGAGACTCAACTGCGCGAACAGCATCGAGACCGAGAAACCAAGCGTCGCTACCGCACCAGCGGTGAAGTACTGGCGAAGCGGCAATCTGTCGACTGGCCGAAATATCGCGACCGCCAGCACTGCGCCTAGCCCCACTCCAACCGTCTTTCCAATAATGCGGGCGCCAACGAGAGCGCTCGCCAAATCCGGATTAATGGAAAAGCCAGCGAGCGGAATCGCCAACGCCGAAAAGACGAAGAGCGGGACGCAGAGTCCGCTGGAGATGGGTTGCCAGATCTCTCGCCAACGATCGCCGTTGGTCGTAGTCACCATGCCGAGCACAACTCCGAGGAGGGTCGGATGAATCCCGCTGTGCAAGAGAGCCAACCACGCGAGAACCGCCACGCCTAACTGCAGCCAACCCGAGCGTTGACTGAGGTTGAGCCACCAATACACAACGCCGGCGAGCGCACACAAGAGCAGTCGAACGATGTTCAGGTCACCACCGAATGCGACAGCAATCACGAGCACCGAGCCCACGTCGTCGGCGATGGCGAGGCTCAGCAGAAACGCACGGAAGGCCAGCGGCAGTCGCTTGCCGAAGACGGCAACGACAGCCAGCGCTATCGGAAGATCGGTTGCCATCGGCACGCCCCACGCGCCAAGGAATTCATCAGGCGCCGCGCTCGAGAATACGAGTGAAGGCAAAGCCATTCCCGCAGCGGCTGCGGTCAGCGGCACAAGAGCAGCGCGGACGGTGTTGAGAGTGCCCACGGTCAGCTCGTGTCGAAGTTCTAGACCAGCGATGAAGAAGAAGATTGCAAGCAGGCCGTCAGCTGCAAAAGCGGAGAAGCTCAGACCCAGCACAGGCAGTACTGAGCCAGTAATCAGATTCGCAAATGCGGGCCACACCTGGGCAGTCACAAGACCTGCTACTGCTGCCGCAAGCAACAGTCCAGCGGATTTTGATTCATCATCGAGCACACGACGAAGCCAGCGGCGTTCATCTACAGCGGCGTGAACCTGCACGAGTGCACCCTTCGACTAGTCGATATTCGCCGACCAGACTTCCCGGCACTCCGAGATAAGCCTAGTTGTGCGCATGCGCAAAGAGCGCCGTCCGTGGACGACGCTCTTTGTGAGTGGTGCGGAGTTGGGTTAGTCGTTGCCGCGCAAGATTGCGAGAAGTCGCAAGATCTCGGTGTACATCCATACGAGCGAGACCATAAGACCAAATGCGGCACGCCATTCTTCTTGGGCCGGAAGGCCGATGCCGATACCTTCTTCGATATCAGCAAAATCCATCACCAAAGTGAATGCGCTCAAGCCAACACCGATCAGTGCAGCTACCCAGCCAAACTCAGACATGAACAAGCTGGTGCCAGTGAACATTCCAAACAACATGCTGACTACTGAGAATGCCAAGTAGCCAAGCAGTGCGAACATCATTATCTGGCGGAACTTCGGCGTCACGCGGATTGCGCGGCTGCGGTACGCGGCGAACATGATGCCTGCAGTGGCGGTAGTCGCCACGACAGCCTGAACACCAATGCCTGGATAGAGCAGATCGAAGATGTACGTCAGTCCTGAAAGAAGGACACCTTCAGCGGCGGCATAGCTGAACATGACTGCGGGACGAACCTTCTTTGAAAACGTTGCCCACAAGCCGAGTCCGAGCGCAACAAACAGCGCTGGCAACATCAAGACGGTCGCTTTGAAAGTCCACGTCAGACCTGCCGCGACGGCCAAGACGCCGAAAAGTGCAAGCGTGCGGCTAACGACACCGTCCATCGTCATTCGATCATTGCCGACGACGACATGCGGAATTTCGACGCCAGCAGGGCCGTAGCTCTGCTCTTCACGAGCGAAAGTACGAGTCAACACAGGGTTGGCCATTGTTCTCCTTTAGAGGACCCACTCCTCTTCGGAGCGGGATGCTTACAGTGTAGATAACGCCTGTGACTTGCGCTCTATTTCCGAGACCAATCACGCATTTCTCAGAAGATTCTCAGTCGATAGATTGCGACAAATCGCTCTAGAGCTCGCGGACCAAGTCCAGCGCTCGCTGCAGGTCCGGCGCGTAATCAGAATGCAGGCGAATGCGCTGACCCGACCATGGATGCTCAAATTCAAGTTCACACGCATGAAGCCATTGGCGAACCAGACCCAAGCGAGCAGACAAAGTTGGGTCCGCGCCGTACATGTCATCTCCAACGCACGGATGGCGCATAGCTGACATATGAACACGAATCTGATGAGTGCGGCCTGTCTCGAGATGAACCTCGAGCAATGAAGCATGGGCAAAGGCTTCGAGAGTTTCGTAATGAGTCACAGACTCTCGACCACCTGCCATCACCGCGAACTTGAAGTCATGGTGAGGGTGCCGAGCGATCGGCGCATCAACAGTTCCAGTGAGTGGATCGAGGCGACCGTGAACGAGCGTGTGATAGATCTTTTCGACAGTGCGATCGCGGAATTGTTGCTTGACATGCGAATACGCGCGCTCTGATTTAGCGACTGCCATCAGTCCGGAGGTGCCGACATCTAGCCGATGCACAATCCCCTGCCGTTCAGGCGCTCCACCCGTCGCGATGCGATAGCCAAGACCTGCCAGGCCACCAAGAACGGTCGGCCCTTCCCAACCTTGCGACGGATGAGCCGCGACGCCGACTGGCTTATCAACCACGACGACATCATCATCGTCATAGACGACAGACAAGCCTTCGACCAGTTCTGCGCGAACTTCGAGCGCGTCACGTTCAGCCGGGAATGTCACTTCGAGATAGTCATCGCTCTCTACGCGAGCGCTTCGGGCGGGCTGCTTGGAGTTCAGAGTCACGTGACCATCGTCGATGAGCTCGGCCGCTTTAGTGCGCGAGACGCCGAACATGCGTGCAAGCGCTGCGTCGAGTCGCTCGCCAGCGAGGCCTTCAGGAACGTGGACTGCCCGATAGTCGCTCATGCGCTCGGCACATTCTGCTGATCATCTGCGGCGGTGCCGTCGTAGTTCAGACCCTTAAATGACATCCAGACCATCGAGCATGCGGCAATCACAACTGCGGAATCGGCGATGTTGAAAACGGGCCAATACGGCAACTCAAGAAAGTCGACGACAAGTCCACGGCCAAACCCCGGGTCATTGGTGAGACGATCGATCAAATTTCCCACCGCGCCACCGAAAACGCCACCCATCGCCAATTGCCACGACAACGGAACGATGCGTCCGGCGAAAACCAGGATCAACGTACTGATAACACTGGAGAAAATGGCAAACACCCACGTCGCATCAGTGAGCATCGAAAATGCCGCACCTGGGTTGTACAGCAAATGAAGCTGCAGGAATGAGCCGAGCAGTGGCTGGCGAACGTGCTCAGTCAACGCCGATTCGGCCCACATCTTCGTCAACTGATCGGCGACGATAACGATCGAGCCGACAGATAGAACGACTCGATGGCTACGCGACAACATAGGTGAAGCCTACGTGCCGGCTAGAGACCGCGGTCGGCGAGTTCCTTGCACTCAATGCAGAGAGTCGCGTATGGGTTAGCTTCTTGCAAACGAAGCTTGCCAATCGACTTGCCGCAGTTGTCGCACAGGCCGTAGATCTTGGCGTCGAGGCGAGCAAGCGCCTGCTGCGTCTGATCCAAGTTGGTCTGAGCCTTCTCGACGAGAGAAATCTGGAATTCGCGCTCAAGAGTGGAGTTACCTGAGTCGGCAGTTTCCGCGCCCGCGCCATCATCGCTGAACGAGATGAGCTGTTCGAGCGTTGCCTGGGCCTGAACGAGAGCCGACTCGCGGACAACAAGATCCTTGTTGAACATTGAGCGCATTGCCTTCAGCTCGGCACCAGTCCACATTGAGTCGTCTTCCTTAACGCGAGCCTTGTCCTTAGGACGCGAGTCGCGCTGTGGAAGTGCTTTGACATCTTCAATGCCCTGCTGGTGAGCAAGCGGAACTGGAGCTGGAATGTCTTCAGGATTCAGCGGGCCCTTCGAGCGGCCACGAGGCTTCGTGGTCGCAACAACTTCAACGACTTCTTCGACGACCTCTTCAACAACTGCTGGCTTGGTCTCGACCTTTGCAGCCTTCGCAGGTGCGGCCGCCTTAGCCGGCGCCGCCTTTGCTGGAGCTGCAGTCTTCTTCACTACAGGCTTTGCGGGAGCAGCAACCTTCTTAGCAGGCGCCGCCTTTGCTGGAGCTGCAGGCTTCGCAGGAGCAGCCTTCTTGGCTGCTGGCTTTGCAGGTGCAGCCTTCTTCGCGGGTGCGGCCTTCTTAACCGCTGGTTTGGCAGGCGCCGCCTTCTTCGCAGGTGCAGCCTTCTTGGCAGGAGCAGCCTTCTTCGCTGCTGGCTTCGCAGGAGCAGCCTTCTTCGCTGCTGGCTTTGCAGGTGCAGCCTTCTCGGCAGGTGCAGCCTTCTTCGCGGGCGCCGCCTTCTTAGCCGCTGGCTTGGCAGGTGCAGCCTTCTTCGCGACTGGCTTTGCTGCTGGCTTGGCAGGTGCAGCCTTCTTCGCGACTGGCTTGGCTGCCGGCTTCGCAGGAGCAGCCTTCTTCGCGACTGGCTTTGCTGCCGGCTTCGCAGGTGCGGCCTTCTTCACGGCAGCGGGCGCTGGCTTGGCTGCTGGAGCGGCCTTCTTTGGTGCAAGTTTCTTCGATGCGGACGCGACTGCCTTCTTAAAAACGGATGCAGCCTTCTTCGCTGGACTTGGCTTAGCCACCAGGACCCCTCCTTTGGGCGCCGCACATCGGCGGCGGATTGCGCGCGAAGGGTAGGAGTTACTACCGCGCTGAGCAATAGGGCGCGCGAGAAAAATTCACACTATTCGTCAAAAGTGACAAATTTGTGCTCAGGCGAGCATTAATCGATCGATTGCTGTGCGAATTTCAGACACATCGCCTTCGATCTCTACGACCTTATCTCTGGCAGTTGCGCCAGTGACCAACGTGACGTCTCGCCTCTTCACGCCGATTGCCTCAGCGACGGCCTTTAAGGCCGCTTCTGTCGCCTTGCCGTCGACCGCCTGCGAGCAGACCGCGACAACGAGGCGCTCGGCCAGGCTGCCACCCACTCGGGTGCGGCTGGCGCCAGGCTTCACCCTGATGGGCACGCGGATCGCGGTCATAGCCGCGGAGTGTGCCAGTTTGGGTATGGATTCGAAAGCCCGATTGCGGATGAATTGCAGAACCGTCTCGACCTTCGGGTTCAGCTGTGCCGCCTACCGTTGAGATAGCCCCTCACGCCTACGCTGTGCGCCGTTGCCCACGCATCCGAGAGGAAACCCATGAATCTTCGCAAGTTCTTGGCGGCTACTACTGCCGTCGCCGCGATCTTCGCTATGAGCGCTTGCGCTCCAGCCGATGAAAACACCCAGTCGAGCGCTCCAGCTGCTACCTGCACCAAGGAAAGCCTTGAGACGCTGACTGCCGGCAAGCTCACCATCGGCACCGACAGCCCTGCCTACGGCCCATGGTTTGTCGATGACAACCCAAGCAATGGCCAGGGTTATGAATCGGCTGTCGCCTACGCAGTGGCTGAGAAGCTCGGCTTCGCTGCCGAAGACGTTGTCTGGACGGTCGCACCATTCAGCACCGTCATCGCCCCTGGTGACAAGGAATTCGACTTCGACATCAACCAGGTCTCCATCACTGAAGAGCGCAAGGCAGCTGTCGACTTCTCTTCTGGCTACTACGACGTGAACCAGGCCGTCATCACGGTCAAGGGCTCGAAGATTGCTAACGCTAAATTGCTCAGTGAACTCAAGGACGCCAAGCTCGGCGCACAGGTCGGCACGACTTCGTACAACACGATCGTCGACGTCATCAAGCCAAACGAAGAGCCTTCAGCATTCGATAGCAATGACATCGCGAAGCAGGCTCTCGCCAACGGCCAGATCGATGGTCTCGTCGTTGACCTCCCAACCGCCTTCTACATCACTGCCGTCGAGCTCGACGGCGGTTTGATCGTCGGCCAGTTCACCACCACTGGTGGTGGCGAGCAGTTCGGTCTCGTCCTTAACAAGGGCAGCAAGATCACGAGCTGCGTTTCACAGGCAGTCGACGCATTGCGCGCAGATGGCACTCTGATGGCAATCCAGCAGGAGTGGCTCGCTGACGTGACTAACGCTCCATTCCTGGCGTAAGTCAGCGGTAAATAAGTATGAACGAACGAAGCGGCTCGACGTATTCGCCTTCTCCTGAGCGCATAGCTCGCGAGACGGCGCGACGTCGGGCCGCTCGTCGTTCGATCTACATCGCTGCACTGTCGACGTTTGTTTTCTCGTCGATCTTGGTGCTGTCGGTGACGTCCGCGCCGGGTTGGTCGCGCGTACAAACCTCATTCTTTTCTTGGGATTACGCAGTCGAGTCGTTTCCCAAAATTATGCAAGGCCTCTGGCTGAATCTGCGCGTTCTAGTCATCTGCAGCATCGTCATCATGATCGTTGGTTTGCTGCTCGCACTCGCTCGCACCTCCAAGAGTGCCGTGCTGTTTCCCCTTCGTGCCCTCGCTGCTGGATACACGGATCTCTTTCGCGGCCTTCCGCTGCTTTTGGTGATTTTGCTGCTCGGTCTCGGCGTTCCTGGACTGCGCCTTCAAGGTGTGCCGAACAACGTTGTGTTCTTCGGCGGTCTGGCGCTGATCCTCACTTACTCCGCGTATGTCGCCGAAGTTCTTCGAGCCGGCATTGAATCCGTCCATCCGACTCAGCGGATGGCAGCGCGAGCACTCGGGCTCAATCAATTCCAGACGCTGCGTCACGTCGTGCTCCCCCAAGCTGTTCGACGGGTTGTGCCACCACTGCTCAATGATTTGGTGTCGCTCCAAAAAGACTCCGGACTTATTTCTGTGCTCGGCGCGATGGATGCGATCAAGGCCGCTCAGATTGTCACCGCGAAGTCGTTTAACTTCACTCCGTATGTTGTCGCTGGCGTCTTGTTCGTCTTGCTGACGATTCCACTCACCCGAATCACGGATGCCATCTCCGCCAAACTCGAACGCGAGCGCACGATTGGTGGTGGGCAGTGACCGACCTTCTCAAACTCGCGAGTGTTCGCAAGTCTTTCGGCACGGAGCTCGTCCTCGCTGACATTGATCTAGTTGTGCCAGAACATTCAGTCACCGTTCTCATTGGCTCATCAGGCTCCGGCAAGTCCACCTTGTTGCGCTGCATCAACCTGCTGGAACAAATCGACGATGGACAGATCTGGCTCGACGATCAGGACATCACTGAAGTGGGCGTGGACGCCGATCTGGTGCGCCGTCGCATCGGCACGGTGTTCCAGCAGTTCAACTTGTTCCCTCACTTGTCGGTGCTCGACAACATCACGCTCGCACCGCGCATTGTTCATGGCGTCGATCCAGAAGTTGCTCGGACTCAAGCATTGGCACTTCTAGACCGCTTCGGTCTGTCTCCTAAAGCCGACGCCTACCCCGATCGTCTCTCTGGCGGTCAGCAGCAGCGCGTGGCAGTTCTCCGTGCCATCAGCACCAATCCCCGACTGCTGCTGCTCGACGAGGTGACCTCTGCGCTGGACCCAGTTCTCGTGGCCGAAGTCTTGGCGCTGGTCGCAGAGCTGCGGGCCGACGGCATGACGATGGTCATCGCCACGCATGAGATGGGCTTTGCCCGCAGGGTCGCCGATCAGGTCGGTTTCCTTCATCACGGCGTCCTCAAGGAGCTGGGCTCGGCCGAGCAGGTGCTCGAACACCCTCAGACACCTGAATTGCAGTCATTCCTTAAAGCCGTGCGCGAGGCAGGCCGGCTCTAGCTCGCGGGTATCCTCAGGCACTCAAGAACGCCTACCCGTGGAGTTGTCATGTATCGCCCCGTGCCCTCGCGCATCGACCTTCCAGAAATGGAACATGAAGTTTTGGACTTCTGGGCGTCCAACGACATTTTTCACAAGTCGCTGAAGCAGACTGAAGGCGGCCCAAGCTGGGTCTTCTACGAAGGCCCTCCAACCGCCAACGGCACCCCTGGTACGCATCACGTCGAAGCTCGCGTCTTCAAGGACGTCTTCCCGCGTTACCGCACTATGAAGGGCTACCACGTCCCGCGCAAAGCCGGCTGGGACTGCCACGGTCTGCCAGTCGAGCTCGCTGTCGAAAAGGAACTGGGCTTCTCAGGCAAAGGCGACATCGAGGCCTATGGCGTAGCTGAGTTCAACGCGAAGTGCCGCGAGTCAGTTCTCCGTCACGTTGATGAATTCACCGTGATGACTCAGCGCATGGCGTACTGGGTTGATTTTGATCAGGCCTACTGGACCATGAACTCTGATTACGTTCAGTCGGTTTGGTGGAGCCTCAAGCAGATCTTCAACAAGGGTCTGCTCGTTCAGGACCACCGAGTCTCGCCTTACTGCCCGCGCTGTGGCACCGGATTGAGCGATCACGAGCTTGCCCAGGGTTACGAAGACATCGTCGATGCGTCCGTGTACGTGCGTTTCCCTGTTCTGAGCGGCCCGCTCGCAGAGGCATTCCCTGGTGTTGCGCTGCTCGCATGGACGACTACGCCATGGACCTTGATCTCTAACACCGCCGCCGCTGTAAACGCTGATGTCGAGTACGTTGTGGCACGCACTGCAGCTGGCGAACTTCTCGTCGTGGCTGACGCTTTGCGTGAAGCAGTCCTCGGCGAAGACTCTGAAGTTCTGCATCGCGTAGTCGGTCGCGACCTCGAAGGTACCAAGTACAAGCGTCCATTCGATTGGATCGAGTTCCCCGAAACTGATGCGCCAGTGCACACCGTGCTGCTCGCAGATTTCGTCACGACGGAAGACGGTACGGGCATCGTGCACGAGGCTCCTGCTTTCGGCGCCGAGGACTTGGTTCTGTGCCGTTCATACGGCCTCCCAGTCGTCAACCCAATCCGTCCTGACGGCACGTTTGAAGAATCAGTGCCGGAAGTCGGTGGCGTCTTCTTTAAGACTGCAGATGAGCGCCTCGTCGAAATCCTCGATGCCGCAGGCTTGCTCTACCGCCACACGCCGTACGAGCACTCATACCCACACTGCTGGCGTTGCCACACTGCGTTGATCTACTACGCGCAGCCATCGTGGTACATCCGCACCACAGCGATCAAAGATGCCCTTATCCGCGAGAACGAAGCCACCAATTGGTTCCCCAACACCATCAAGTGGGGCCGTTATGGCGACTGGCTGAACAACAACGTTGACTGGGCGCTTTCGCGTAATCGCTACTGGGGTACGCCACTTCCGATCTGGCGTTGCGCTGAAGGTCACCTCACGTGCGTCGAGTCTCTCGCCGAGCTTGCCCAACTTTCTGGTCAAGACGTTGCGGAATCTGATCCTCACCGCCCATTCGTCGATGACATCACGATGCCGTGCCCAACCTGCTCAGCTACCGCCACTCGCGTACCCGAAGTCATCGACTGCTGGTACGACTCAGGTGCGATGCCGTTTGCGCAGTGGGGCTACCCACACAACAAGGACGTCGACTTCGACGAGGTCTACCCCGCAGACTTCATCTGCGAAGCAATCGACCAGACGCGTGGTTGGTTCTACACGCTGATGGCAATCGGCACGCTCGTATTCGACAAGTCGTCGTACGAAAACGTCGTCTGCCTTGGCCACATCCTTGATGAACAGGGCCGCAAGATGTCCAAGCACTTGGGCAATGTCTTGCAGCCGGTGCCATTGATGGATGAACACGGTGCAGACGCAGTCCGCTGGTTCATGCTCGCCGGCGGTTCGCCATGGCAGTCTCGTCGCGTCGGACACTCGACCATCGCCGAAGTCGTGCGCAAGACGCTTCTGACCTACTGGGCGACAGTTTCCTTCCAGGCGCTGTACGCCCGCGAAGCTGGTTTTGAGTACAACAGTGCGACTGCCCCTTCTGTGGCCGACCGCCCAATGCTCGATCAGTGGCTGGCCTCAGAGTCACACACGCTGGCCCGTGAAGTTGATGCCGCTTTGGCGGAATTCGATACTCAGCGCGCTGGTCGTCTCATCGCAGACTTCATCGACAACCTGTCCAACTGGTACGTACGTCGCAATCGTCGTCGCTTCTGGGACGGCGATGTTGCCGCGCTCTCGACCCTGCACGAAGCACTGCGCACCATCACTCTGGTCATGGCACCTTTCACCCCGTTCATCACCGAGCGTGTGTGGCAGGACTTGTTCGCTGGCAACGACAACCAGGCGGAGTCTGTGCACTTGGCATCGTGGCCTGCCGTCGATGAATCCATCATCAACGCTCAGCTGAGCACTCACATGGATCTCGTTCGTCGTCTTGTCGAACTCGGTCGCGGTGCTCGTGCCGAAGCTAAGGCCAAGACCCGTCAGCCACTGAGCCGCGCGCTCGTGGGCGCCAGCGAATGGGATCAACTCAGTGATGAGCTCAAGGCACAAGTCGCCGAAGAGCTCAACGTTCAGCGCGTCGATAGCCTCACCACGGTCGGCGGAGACCTTGTCGAAGTCAGCATGAAGGCCAACTTCCGCGCCCTGGGTAAGCGCTATGGACAGCAGACTCAGGTCGTCGCTGCGGCAGTGGCTGCTGCTGATGCTTCGGCCATCGCTGCCGGACTCCGGGCTGCTGGCGTCGCGACAATCGACGTGGATGGCATCGGCGAAGTCGCTCTGACCGACGAAGACGTCGTCATTACCGAAACTCCACGCGAAGGCTGGGCCGTGATGAGTGACGCCGGCGCTTCTATCGCGCTGGACCTTGAAGTCACCGACGAGCTGCGCTTGCTCGGTCTGTCTCGCGAAGTTGTTCGTCTGATTCAGGATGCTCGCAAGAACTCTGGTCTCGCAATCGGCGATCGCATCACGGTGTCATGGTCTTCGACCGACGCCGACACCACGGCGGCTGTCAGCGCCCATAGTGAGTGGATTGCTGGCGAAGTTCTCGCAACATCATTCGCTGCCGACGGCGCAGCTCATGAGTTCAGCGTGGCAGACAACGAGATTGGTTTAAGCCTGAGCTTCGCAAGGGCGTAAGACAAAGGCTTGAGAGTTAGCGTCCTACAGAAAGCGAAGAACAACGCCCTGCAGAACCTGCACGCCGAAAATCAGCACCAAGAAGCTGAGATCAAGCGAGATAGATCCCAGTCGCAATGGCGGAATGAATCGACGTAGGAATCGCAACGGCGGATCAGTAAGTCTAAAAACGATATCGACGAGCGCGAGCACGAAACCTTGTGGTCGCCACGATTGCGAAAACATCATCACGTAATCAATGATGATGCGACCAATCAATACCCAGACATAGAGACCAAGCAGCTGGGCGACGATGAGACCAAGACCCACGCTGATCAGCTCTGGTTGAAGAAGCCGTCGTTAGCGATGCTGCTCTTCGTAGCGTCGCTCACCTGAACATTGCGCGGCGAAATGATGTAGCAGGCGCGAGAGACCTTTTCCATCTTGCCTTCGAGCGCATGGACGAGACCAGACGCGTAATCGACGAGTCGACGGTGAGTCGCGTCATCAAGTTCACCAAGGTTCATGATGACAGCACTGCCGGCGCGGAAGTCTTCGCCAATCTGGCGAGCGTCGTTAAAGGAATGCGGAGTCAAGGTCTTGATGGTCGCGACTGGCGCCGGCGGTGATGGGACGCTGACAGGCCGAGTGAACTCAGCGAGGCCCTCGTTGCGGGTCACGGTTGGACGCGGCGGCATCTCGCGAACAATCGCATCGCGACCAGTGCGATCACGAAGAATGTCGACCTTGGGTTCGCGCTGACGGGCAGCCTCATGCTGAGGTTCGACAAAATCGTCTTCGTAAAGTTCTTCTTCAGTCTCAAC
>JBDLPZ010000156.1:0-19627 GCA_039800825.1 Actinomycetota bacterium | reverse complement strand
CATGCTCGCCGTTGACGAGCGCTTTGAGTCCACCGACGAGAAGTAAGAACTGTTGAGTCGCTGGCTCCCGCTCTTCAGGAGTCAGTCGATCGGCTGTCTCGACCATTGCCTGGCCAGCCGTCCACTGCGCATAGTCCCCCGAGGCAGTAGCGCCATATGCGGCCACCGTCTCTACCTGTGTCACCGTGTCCATCGAGCGGCCTTGATGAAACTGAACGTCCACCAGATTCAGCGGCTCAAGCCGCGCGCCAAATCTGCTGCCAGTCTTGCGAACACCTTTTGCGACTGCGCGCACCTTGCCGTGTTCGCGAGTGAGTACCGTGATGATTCGGTCCGCTTCGCCCAATTTGTGGGTCCGCAGCACGATTCCTTGGTCACGATAGGAAGGCATGGGCGCATTGTTTCGCGGCTTGGTCGCGATTGCCGACAAATCCGCGCGTTAGTCCCGTAGATTCAGAAGTTATGAACGTTGGGGATACTCAAATCTGGCGCCGAGTCTTCATCTTGGCCCTCGCACTGTTTGCTGTTTATCAGTTTGGATTGTCGCTGCTTGCCACGCTGTCGCCCTTCTTGATGCTGCTTCTGCTCGCGTGGCTCATCTCAATCGCGATGGAACCACCCGTCTCGTGGTTCGAGCGACGCGGTTATCGCCGCGGCCTCGGTGCGGGCGTGGTGCTGATCGGCTTGGTCGTGTTTGGGCTGTTGTTCTTTGGCACGTTCGGCGGACTGATGTTCAGTCAGCTCGCTTCTGCCGTGGCCGCAGCGCCACAGGTTGCTCTCAACATCATCGACTGGCTCAACACGACGTTCGAACTTGGCCTCGATGCTAACCAGATTCTGGCGTCTGCGAATCTCGATTCGACCAGTCTCACTCCGATCGTTAGCGAACTCGCTGGCGGATTGCTCGGCATCCTGGGCTCTGTCTTCACCGGTATTTTCGATTTGCTGACGATCCTGGTCTTCGCGTTCTATCTGAGCGCAGAAGCGCCTCGCGCCAAGCGCACCATCGCTTCGTGGCTCAAGCCAGACAAGCAGCGCATCTTCATCACTGTCTGGGAAATCGCCGTTCACAAGACTGGTGGCTTCGTGGTCTCGCGCGTTCTTCTCGCGTCCATTTCAGCAACTGCTCACATCTTGTTCTTCTGGGCCATCGGCGTTCCGTACTGGCTACCAATGGGCTTGTTCGCAGGAATCACTGCGCAGTTCGTGCCCACGATTGGCACATATCTCGGCATCGCAGTGCCTGCGATGTTCAGTCTTACGTCAGAGCCCATGGACGCAGCTTGGATCCTTGTGTTTGCGACTGTGTACCAGCAGATTGAGAACTACGTCCTCGGCCCGCGTATCAGCCGCGCGACGATGGACATGCATCCTGCGATTGCACTCGCGAGCGTGTTCGTCGGCACAGCAGTATTCGGCGCCATCGGCGCACTCATCGGTATTCCGATCATGGCCGGAATCCTCGCTGTCGCTGACACCTACGGACACCGTCACGAACTCATCTCCGAGATCGATGACGGCATCACTGCTTCTGCAGATTAAGGCCAGCGCTAGAAACCGAGGCGGTTGAGCTGCTTTGGATCGCGCTGCCAGTCTTGAGCAATCTTGACGCGAATATCGAGGTAGACCGGCACGCCGAGCATCTTCTCAATGTTCTTGCGGGCGGCCTGACCGACTTCCTTAAGACGCGAGCCACCTCGGCCGATCACAATCGCCTTCTGGCTATCGCGCTCGACGTACAAGAAGGCGTGAATGTCGAGGAGCGGTTTGGAAGCAGGACGATCTTCGCGCAGTTTCATCTCCTCGACCACGACGGCGATTGAGTGCGGCAGTTCATCGCGTACACCGTCGAGTGCAGCTTCGCGAATGAGTTCAGCGACCAATACGTCTTCTGGCTCTTCGGTGATTTCGCCGGTTGGATAAAGCGCTTGGCCTACAGGAAGCATGCTGATGAGCACGTCAATGATGGCTTCGAGATTCTCACCATCGACGGCACTGACCGGCACAATGTGCGTCCACTCCCAGCCATTGCGACGGGCAAGTTGTTGGACGTCGATGAGCTGCTCAGCCAGACGCTTCTTGCCGACGAGATCCGTCTTGGTGACGATCGCGACTTTGGGAGTGCGCTCCATGCCAGCAATGTCTTCGGCAATCATGCGGTCGCCAGGGCCGATAGGTTGATCTGCCGGGATGCACATCGCGATGACATCGACGTCTGCCCATGTTGTGCGCACCAGTTCGTTGAGGCGTTGGCCGAGCAAAGTACGCGGACGGTGAATGCCTGGAGTGTCGACGAGCACGATCTGGCCGTGATCGCGGTGGACGAGACCACGGATTGCGTGCCGAGTCGTCTGAGGCTTATCCGACGTGATGGCCACCTTGGATCCGACCAACGCGTTTGTCAGCGTCGACTTGCCCGTATTGGGTCGTCCAACAATGCAGACGAAACCTGATCTGAAGTCGTTCACTTACTGCTCCTCACAGTTGAAACTGCGAGCACACTGAGTGACATCGCAATAAGTCCGCAGCCGACCAGGCTGAGACCAGAGATTGATTCGTGCACCACAAGGACACCGAGAACGGTTGCCACCACTGGTTCAGCGAGATTGAGAGTTGCGACCGTGCCAGGTGCAAGGTGAGTAATGCCGCGACCGAAAAGCACATAAGCGCACGTCGTCGCAAACACTCCGAGCCACACAACAAGTGCTACGCCCGAGCCGCTCTGGAGCGCAGAGAAATCGCCAGCGCCGAGCGGGAGCAACAGGACTGCTCCGACGAAGAATGATGCCGCGAGAACATCAGTCGCCGGCATCGCATCGCCAGTCAGTCGACCGCCCAGGACCGTGTAGACCGCATAGGCAGTGCCAGCGCCTACCGCGGCGATGATGCCGAGAACATTGAAAGTCGCAGCCGAGGTCATGCCACCAATGGTGAGGATGCTGAGACCACCGATGGCGATGAAGGTCGATATCCACCACACGCGACTTGGCCGAGCTCCGCCCATTGCCCAGGCCAGGAGGCCAGCCATCAGCGGACC
The DNA here is from genome assembly GCA_039800825.1 of Actinomycetota bacterium. Taxonomy (GTDB): domain Bacteria; phylum Actinomycetota; class Actinomycetes; order S36-B12; family UBA5976; genus JAFMIT01. The sequence goes on along the minus strand of JBDLPZ010000156.1, from coordinate 16,590 downwards.
AAGTGCTAACGACGCCAGCGTTCCGATCGCGACGCCGACGAGACCAGTGCCTACGAAGAACAACGCTTGATAGGCAGCAACACCTGCGCCCATCACCAAGACCAGTGGCCGCTTCCACAGCGCGAGCAGGTTGTGACTACGACCAGCGACGACGCTAATCAGAACGAGTCCAAGTGCACCCACGAGAAGTCGCACGGCTGCGATGGTGACCGATTCGGCCTCGACGCCACTCAAAATGCGCGCTGTGCCCGTGGTTCCGAACAGAGCCGCGGAGATGAGGACCGCGACGACTGCGCCAGCAGCAGAGCTGGATGCGGAGGTCTTGGTCACTCGCTTGCCACCGAGATGACATCGCCTGATGCTGCACACAGAACGAGCAATCCGCCAGGCTGAAGGCAGGCGCGAGTGAGCTGCGCATCGGCGTCAGAGATTTCTCCGCCCACCTGCACAGCCGCCTCTAGCGACTTTGCACCACTCGCGAGAGCAGTAGCGACAGCGAGTTCGAGCGCAGAAACGCTGCGAGTGGCTAGGTCGACCGAGGCCCCCGAATACGTACGACCGTCCTGATCGCGCACCGACGCACCAGCTGCCGCACCAATGCGGCCGCGAGCACCGCGAGCGAGTGTCACGAGCTTGAGATCTTCAGGATTGGTCAGTTCAGTCATCGTCTTCCTCAACGTTTTCGCGGCTCACCAAAATGCTGCCCACTTTGTTTCGGCGACCGGCTGCCGATTCGGCGGTCATCGTCCAACCGTCAATCGTGATGGTGGACCCAGGGATAGCGACACGTCCGAGACGTGCGGCGAGCAGGCCCGCGATCGTGTCGATGCCCTCTTCGTCAGAATCAAGCTCAATGTCGAGCAACTCCGCAAGGTCTTCGATATGCAATCGCGCAGAAACTCGATAGGAGTTCTCAGAGATCTCAAGAACTTCAGGTGCGGACGTGTCGTACTCATCGGAGATTTCACCAACGATTTCTTCAAGAATGTCTTCGATGGTGACGAGACCCGCAGTGCCGCCGTATTCGTCGATGAGGACCGTGATGTGTGTGCGACTTTGTTGCATCTCTCTGAGCAAGTCATCGACTTGCTTCGAGTCAGGAGACATCAGCACGGGACGCATGAGCGAATCAACTCGCTCAGTGGTCTGCGCTTCGCCGTGTTCGAAAACTCGCTGAGCAACGTCCTTCATGTAAATCACGCCGACGATATCGTCAATGTCTTCGCCCACGACCGGAATTCGCGAATAGCCAGAGCGAAGGCTCAATGACATCGCTTGGCGCAATGTCTTGGTGGACTCGACCCACACCATCTCCGTGCGAGGAACCATCACTTCGCGGGCGACAGTGTCACTCAGTTCAAACACCGAGCGAATCATGCGTCGCTCGTCATCTTCGAGAACTTCGTCGCTGGCGAGATCTACCAGTTCGCGCAATTCGGCGGTCGAGCTAAATGGACCTTCTTTGTAGCCCTTGCCGGGAGTGATCGCGTTTCCGATCAGAATCATCAAGCGCACAAGCGGTGCCATCAGCCACGAGATGCGACGAACCAGCCCAGCGGTAGAACGGCTCAGCGATTCGGCATGCTGCTTGCCGAGAGTCTTGGCGCCGACTCCGAAGATGATGAATCCGACCAACGTCATGATGATGACAGCCGTGACATCGGAAGTGGTCGACGTGGTGTCGGAGTTGAAGAACCTCAGCAGCAGGACAACGCTAGATGCCCAACCAAGCGAGCTGAGCGCTTGTAAAGCATTGATATGCCGTGGCTTGTCTTCGAGCAGCCGCATCAGGGTGCGGTAATTCGACAGTTCGGCCACTTCGAGCTCCTCAAGCTGACCGACGGTGATTTTGGAGAGCGCTGCTTCAATGGCGAAGACGAGTGCAGTGACAAGCACAACGCACACCAAAGCGATACCTGTGCTAACCATTCGAACCTCCGCGAGTTTGCTGAAGCTGGTTAAGCAATTCTCCCTGCAAGCCGAACATCACTGCGTGCTCCTCGGGCTCCAGATGGTCGTGTCCGAGCAAATGCAAAATCCCATGGGTCAACAGAAGATCAAGTTCATCGGCGGTGGTATGGCCGGCGGTGGCGGCTTGGGTCGCCGCAAACTCAGGACACAACACGATGTCTCCGAGCATCCCGCGCGCAGCTGGTGAGGTTTCGGTGCCGGCCCGCAACTCATCCATTGGGAATGAAAGCACGTCGGTAGCGCCCGGCTCATCCATATGCTGAATGTGCAGGCGCTCCATCTCGGTCATGGTGACGCAGCCGATGTTTAGTTCAGTGCGCGCGTGAAGGTGCTGCGCTCGCATCACGAAGCGAGCGGTCTCGAGCAGTCGATTCTCTGAAACATTCAATCCGCTCGTATTGCGAAAACGAATGTCGAAGTCAGCCACGGAATGGTCGCTTGGGATTCGAAGGAGCTGGCTGGGCGGCATCCCACTTGGCATAGGCATCCACAATCCGGCCGACGAGTCGGTGACGGACAACGTCATGGCTCGTGAGTTTGCAAAAAGCTACGTCATCGACGTCAGAGAGAATTTCTTGGACGATCTGCAGACCCGAGCGAATGCCACCAGGCAAGTCGACCTGTGTCGTGTCGCCGGTAATCACCATGGTCGAGCCGAAGCCGAGTCGGGTGAGAAACATCTTCATTTGTTCTGGCGTCGTATTCTGCGCTTCATCAAGAATGATGAAAGCGTCATTGAGTGTGCGGCCGCGCATGTACGCCAAGGGCGCAACTTCAATGGTGCCGCTCGTCATCAGCCGCGGAATCTTTTCTGGCTCGATCATGTCGTGCAGCGCGTCATACAGTGGACGCAAGTACGGATCAATCTTCTCGCTCAACGTGCCAGGCAAGAAGCCCAACCGCTCGCCAGCTTCGACTGCTGGGCGGGTCAAGATGATGCGGGTGATTTCTTTGTTCTGCAGAGCTTGAACCGCCTTGGCCACAGCAAGATACGTCTTGCCAGTACCGGCAGGGCCAAGACCGAACACAATGGTGTTGTTGTCGATCGAATCGACATACTTCTTTTGGTTGAGCGTCTTTGCGCGGATGGTGCGGCCGCGATGGCTCAAGATGTCAGCGGTCAAGACGCCAGCAGGACTGACGTTGGCTTCGTTGCGCAGCATGTGCAGCGATCGCTCGGCCGCTTCGACATTAATCATGGCGCCAGTCCGCAGGATGATTTGGAGTTCTGCGAAAAGCTGATCAAGGAGAGCGACGTCGTCGGTTGGTCCGTCGATGGTGATTTCGTTGCCGCGAACCATGATGTTGCAGGTCGGCACGCCCGCTTCGATTGCGCGAAGGATTTCGTCCTTAGATCCGACAAGCGACAGCATTGGAATGCTTGCGGGGACAACGATGGTGCTGGAGGTGGTCAATACGTTTGTCATATGGCTTAAAGAATAAGGCTTTCTGACTAGCCAGGAGGCCACTGGAGGTGGCGTCCGCCGAGAATGTGGGCGTGGACGTGATGGACGGTTTGACCGCCATCTACGCCCGTGTTGAAAACGAGACGATGACCGTCGGTGGTCTCATCGGCCGCGACGCGCGCAGCAACTGAGAGAACGTGGGCAGCAAGGTCAGCGTCGGCGACCAGCTCCTCCACGTTCGAGAAGTGCTGCCGCGGAATCACCAAGACGTGAGTCGGGGCCTCTGGATTGATATCCCGGAAGGCGACGACTCGTTCATCTTCGTGCACAAAAGATGCAGGAATATCGCCCGCGGCGATTTTGCAAAACAGACAATCAGTCACAATCCGACCTTACGCCCAACGCGTCGTGCGCGACATAACGATGCCCGCCGCCACGGTTCCAGCGGTAGAGGTGCGAAGCACTGTCGGTCCGAGTCGAACAACCTGTGCACCTGCATTAGAAAATGCTTCGAGCTCTTCTGAGGAGACGCCGCCCTCGGGTCCGACGACGAGCAACAGGTCTCCCTGTATCGGGACTGAAATACCCGATAGTCGAATATCGCCGTCCTCGTGCAAGACCCAGGCATGCGGGGTCTCTGAAATCAGCCGGATGACATCCTTCGTGCTCGCGAGATTGGTGATCTGCGGAGTGCGCGGACGGCGCGATTGTTTCGCAGCTTCGCGAGCGGCGGTTCGCCACTTGGCTACGCCTTTGTCTTCCTTGTCACCCTTCCATTGCGCGACGCATCGCTGCGCTGCCCACGGGATGATGACGTCGACTCCGACTTCAGTGAGCATTTCGACGGCGAGTTCACCGCGGTCACCTTTCGGCAGTGCTTGCACCACGAGAACGCGTGGCTGAGGAGGTGGCGCGACGGTGATAGCGACAACTTCGATGAGCACCTGGTCCTTGGCAGGCACTTCAACGACTGTGCCATGTGCGAGCCGACCTTCGCCATCAGCGAGCAGTACCGATTCGCCGACATGCATTCGCTGCACGGTCGCCGCGTGATAGCCCTCGTCGCCATCGAGAGTGATGTATTCGCCGGCGCTCGTGTTGATGAGTCGCTCAGTGCTGACGTGAAAAAGTGAGGCTCCCATTAGCGCGCTCCAAATGCATCGCGAAGTCGCGTGAATAGTCCAGGGTTATCGTGGCCGACAACACCGGTTGGATTCTCTTCGCCACGAAGTTTCGCCAACTCGCGCAAGAGCTCTTCTTGCTTGGAGTCGAGCTTGGTCGGAGTCTGAACTTCGATATGGATGTTGAGATCGCCCCGTCCGCCACCGCGCAAGTGCGGGACGCCTTCGCCCTTTCGACGAATGACTGCCCCACTCTGAGTGCCTGCCGCGATGTTGATGTCGAGCTCGCCAGCAAACGTGGTGAGTGGCACCGTCACACCGAGCGCCGCAGCGGTCATCGGAATCGTGATCGTGCAATGCAGGTTGTGCCCACGACGGTGGAATACCGAGTTTGGACGCTCAACAATCTCAACGAACAAGTCGCCTGCGGGTCCGCCGCCGAGACCGACTTCGCCCTGGCCTGTGAGCTGAATGCGGGTGCCAGTCTCCACACCCGGCGGAATATGGAGTGTGATGGTGCGTCGGGTGCGGACGCGGCCATCACCCGAGCACTCATGGCATGGATGCTGAATGACGGTGCCGTAACCCTGGCAAGCAGCACACGCACGAGTCGTCATGACCTGACCGAGAAAAGACTTGGTGACAGTCTGGGTTTCGCCGCGGCCCTTGCACATAGAGCAGGTCGTCGGCTCGGTCCCAGCAGAAGTACCCGCACCTGTGCACGTAGTACACACGACGGCCGTGTCGACAGCGATTTCGCGATCTGCGCCTTCCACAGCCTCTTGAAGATCAATCTCAATACGAATCAAAGAATCTTGACCACGACGAATTCGCGAACGAGGTCCGCGCTGTCCTCCGCCTCCGAAGAATGCGCCCATGAAGTCGCCGAAATCAAAACCGCCGGCGCCGCCGAAGCCGCCGTTTTGGTTCATCGGATCGCCGCCCATGTCGAACATCTGACGCTTTTCAGGATCAGACAAGACCTCGTAGGCAGCGGTTACTTCTTTGAACTTCTCCTGCGTTGCAGGATCAGGGTTGATGTCAGGATGCAACTCTCGAGCTAGCTTGCGGTAAGCCTTCTTGATGTCATCAGCGCTGGCATCGCGCGAGACGCCGAGAGTTTGGTAGTAATCAGTAGCCACAACTAAGCCTCAGTAACGATTCTTCCTACATAGCGTGCCACTGCCGATACAGCCGCAATTGAGTTGACGTAATTCATATGAGTCGGTCCGACTACGCCGAGTCGCGCCACAGTTTGAGTCTGCGAGCCATAGCCGGTGGAGACGACGGACGTGCCGAGAAGTGCGTCGATGACGTTTTCGCTACCGATGCGAATCTGAAGATCATCGTGAGCAGCCTCGCCGAGTAGTTTGAGCAGCACCACGTTTTCTTCGAGAGCTTCGAGCAGCGGAGCTAGTGATGGACCGTAGTCCGCTTCGCGCTTCATCAGCTGGGCAGCGCCAGCGACAACGATTCGCTCTTCAGGGCGCTCGATGAGCGACTCAAGCAACGTCGCGACGATTGCCGTCGCGCTGGCACGTGCCTCGACATCGACGCTCGCCACCAAATCCGCAACCGCCGCGGGAACATCGACGAAAAGCACTCCTTCGCAGGCGCGATTGAGTCGCTGGCGGAGGTCTTCGAGAGTGACGGCGCCGAGCTCTTGAGGAACCTCCACCATGCGCTGCTCGACGCGACCGCTGTCTGCGATCACAACGACCATCACGCGACGCGCCGGCATAGTGACCAACTCAATGTGCCGGACAGCTGACAGTTGAAGACTCGGGTACTGAACGATCGCTACTTGGTGGGTCAATTGGGCCAACAACTTGGTGGTGCGGAGCATCACGTCATCGAGGTCGACGGCCTGATCCATGAAGGTCGAAATCGCCGAGCGCTCTGCGTGAGAGAGAGGCTTCACTTCAGAGAGCTTGTCGACGAAGAGGCGATAGCCCTTGTCCGTCGGAATTCGACCCGCGCTTGTATGCGGCGCGACGATGTAGCCCTCATCCTCAAGAGCTGCCATGTCGTTGCGGATGGTGGCAGGCGATACGCCCTTCACATGTCGGTCGGCGATGGCCTTTGAGCCGATCGGCTCATGCGAGCTAACGAATTCCTCCACGATTGCGCGCAAAACGTGCAATTTGCGCTCATCAATCATGAATCCTCCTGCTCGGCTAGCACTCTCAGCGATTGAGTGCCAATTCTACGGGCGCTGCCCTCGAGCGCCACTTCACATCTGTGCAATAGTGAGCCGGCTGAAAGGACGAACATGTCATTCGAATCTGCCCCACCACCCCCACCGAGCTCAATGCCAGAGCCAGCCACTCTCGCCGAGGAAAAGACCTGGTCAGTTTGGTCACACGCTGGTCCGCTCGTGGCGGGTCTGGTCTCCCTGCCCGGATTCATTGTGCCGCTGGTCATCATGCTCACCAAGGGCAAGACCTCCGCACGCATTCGGCGCAATGCCGTCGAATCGCTGAACTTTCAGCTGACGACGCTCATTGCGTTCATAGCTCTCATCATTCCTGCGTGGTTCTCGCTCGGCTCAATCAGCGAGGTCGACGGGAGTGGCTTCGGAGGCCTGCTCCTGATGATCGGCATCGCAATTCTTCTTGGTCTCGCCTGCCTCGTGATGCAGATCATCGCGATCGTTCGTGTCTCTAACAACGAAGACTTCAAGTACCCAATCAACATTCGGATTGTGAAGTAGCCGCTCCTAGAGGAGCAGCTGCCGCACAACAGCGTCTGCAAGCAAACGGCCGCGTGGTGTCAGCACTGCGCGGTCGTTGCGTATCAACAACAATCCGTCAGCCACCAGCGAGTCGATGTTCGCGCCGGCTGGAATGCTCGAGAGGGCCAGACCTTCAGCGAGTCGAATCCGCAAGAGAACGTCTTCTTCTGCCATTTCCCGCGCAGTCAGCCGCTCATGAGCCAGAGCGGGCGTACGACTTTCGGCGAGTGCCTGAGTCCACGCCGCCGGATGCTTGTGATTCCACCAGCGAATCCCGCCGACGTGGGAGTGCGCGCCAGGCCCGACGCCCCACCAGTTGTCGCTACGCCAGTAGTGAACATTGTGTCGACACTCTCCCGCTGGCTTCGACCAGTTCGACACCTCGTACCAACTCATGCCTCGCGAGCTCAAATACTCATCGATGACTTCGTACTTGTCAGCCAGGTCATCATCGTCTGGCGCTTCAATCTCGCCCCGCGAAATGGCGCGAGCCAGTCGCGTGCCCTCTTCAACAATCAAGGCATACGCAGACACATGATCGATGTGTTCGAAATCGATGGAGTCGAGGGTGGTAACCAAGTCTTGAACGCTCTCGCCTGGCGTTCCGTAGATGACATCAAGGTTGAGATGCTCAAATCCTGCTTTAACGGCAGCAGACACGGCCTCCTGCACACTCGCGGTGCGGTGTGTCCGCTCGAGCACCTTGAGAACATGCGGTACCGCACTCTGCATCCCGAATGAGACGCGGGTGAATCCACCTGCCTTCAGCGTCGCCAGCTTTTCGTAGGTCACCGAATCCGGGTTGGCCTCGGTGGTGATCTCACAGTCTGCAGCTAGCCCGAAAAGTTCATCAATTTTCTGAACCACCGCAACGAGATCGTCCGCTGGCAACAGAGTGGGAGTGCCGCCGCCAACAAAGATGGTCGAAATCTGCGGCGCCTCCGGACCTAGTGTGCGCGCAGCGAGCTCAACCTCCGCGATTGCGGTGTCTCTCCACGAGGCTCGCGATACACCTTCGCCGAGCTCTTCGGCCGTATAAGTGTTGAAGTCGCAGTAGCCGCAGCGGGTCGCGCAGAACGGGACGTGAATGTAGAAACTCAGAGGCCGCGAGCTCAGAGTGTGTAGAGCGCTGGCAGGCAGAACACCATCGAAAGGTTCGCCAGCCGGCATCGCTCCAGCCACTGGCTCTACTTCTCTTTCGCCTTGTCGGGCGACTCGCCCGTCGACAGCGCAGCGATGAAAGCCTCTTGAGGCACCTCGACGCGACCGACCATCTTCATGCGCTTCTTGCCTTCTTTTTGCTTTTCAAGAAGCTTGCGCTTGCGACTGATGTCACCGCCGTAGCACTTAGCCAAAACGTCTTTGCGAATCGCGCGGATGGTTTCGCGAGCAATGACGCGCGCACCAATTGCGGCCTGAATCGGCACCTCGAATTGCTGCCGCGGAATTAGTTCGCGCAGCTTCGAGGCCATGGCCACACCGTAGGCGTAAGCCTTGTCCTTGTGAACGACTGCGGAGAAAGCATCGACTGGATCGCCGTGCAACAAGATATCGACCTTGACGAGGTCAGCAACCTGCTCGCTGGTTGGTTCGTAATCGAGTGATGCATAACCGCGCGTGCGCGACTTCAACGCATCGAAGAAGTCGAAGACAATCTCAGCAAGTGGCAACGTGTAGCGAAGTTCAACGCGATCTTCACTGAGGTAATCCATCGCATGCATGATGCCGCGTCTGGTCTGGCACAGATCCATGACAGCACCAACGAATTCGTTCGGCGTGAGCACAGTGGCACGAACAGTCGGTTCATGAACCTCGCGAATCTTTCCACCAGGAAATTCGCTCGGATTCGTCACGATGTGCTCGGTGCCATCTTCCATGATGACGCGGTAGATCACGTTCGGCGCGGTGCTGATGAGGTCGAGATTGAATTCGCGCTCAAGTCGCTCGCGAACAATTTCGAGGTGAAGCAAACCTAGGAAGCCACAACGGAAACCGAAGCCAAGCGCGGCCGACGTCTCTGGCTCGTACACGAGTGCCGCGTCGTTGAGCTTCAATTTGTCGAGCGCATCGCGCAAGGTTGGGTAATCACTGCCATCGAGTGGGTACAGACCGGAGAACACCATCGGCTTCGGGTCGCGGTAGCCACCGAGCGATTCAGTCGCGCCATTTGTGTAGAGAGTGACAGTGTCACCGACACGTGACTGACGAACATCCTTCACGCCAGTGATGAGGTAGCCCACTTCGCCGACACCGATTGCGTTTGTCGGAACAGGTTCAGGAGAAATCACACCGACTTCAAGAAGTTCGTGCTGCGCTCCCGTCGACATCATCGAAATGCGCTCACGAGTCTTGAGCCGGCCATCGACGACGCGGATGTACGTGACCACACCGCGGTAGGTGTCGTACACGGAGTCGAAGATCAGCGCACGTGCGGGCTTGTTGGCCTCACCGACAGGAGGTGGAATCTCGCGCACGACGTGGTTGAGGAGAGCCTCGACACCTTCGCCGGTCTTGCCAGAGACGCGCAGGACCTCGCTTGGATCGCAGCCGATGATGCGCGCAATTTCAGCGGCGTACTTCTCAGGCTGTGCAGCAGGAAGGTCAATCTTGTTGAGAACAGGAATGATGGTGAGGTCGTTTTCCATCGCGAGGTACAGGTTGGCAAGCGTCTGCGCCTCGATGCCCTGAGCGGCATCAACCAACAGAATCGCACCTTCGCACGCTGCGAGTGAACGCGAGACTTCATACGTGAAGTCGACGTGGCCGGGGGTGTCGATCAGATTCAAGACATACGTCACGCCGTCGTCTGCCGTGAACGGCAGACGCACCGCCTGGCTCTTAATGGTGATGCCGCGCTCGCGCTCGATATCCATACGGTCGAGGTACTGAGCACGCATCTGACGAGCATCCACGACCCCAGTTAGCTGGAGCATGCGGTCGGCCAAAGTCGACTTTCCGTGGTCGATATGGGCGATGATGCAGAAATTGCGGATCAACTCGGGAGGGGTGCTGCCGGCGACCGGAGCGCTCTTCGACACGGTTGACTCTCAATCTGTAGGGGCTCCCTGGCGGGTGCAGGGGCGAAGTCTCCCACGAAATCCCCCACGGATTGGCGCGGGAGGGGTCGAAACGGCTATCCTGCGCCGTCGCCTCACCGAGGCACCCGAATACCCAAGACCAAGACAAGGTAGACCTGTGGCAAACATCAAGTCTCAGATCAAGCGCAACAAGCAAAACGAAGTTGCTCACGAACGCAATAAGTCAGTCAAGTCGGCTGTCAAGACCGCTGTGCGTAAGGCTCGTGAAGCTGTTGCAGCTGGCGACAAGGCCGCTGCTGTCAGCGCTGCTGCAGATGCAACCCGCGCATTGGACAAGGCAGTGTCGAAGGGCGTTCTCCACAAGAACCAGGCTGCAAACCGCAAGTCAGGTATCGACACCCTGGTCAACGGCCTCTAAGAAGCTTTAACTGAAAGCCGCGCCCCCACAGGGCGCGGCTTTTTGTATGCCAAAAATCGGTAGGCGTTAGCGACCGGAGCTGCGGGCGATGCTGAGCAACGTGCGTTCGAGCATTGCCTGACGCTGGGCAGGATCGAGAACGGTGACTTCACCGAGTGCATCAATTTCGCCGGCCTTCAGGGCGGCATCAGCCTTGGTCAATAGCAAGGCGGCATCTGCGAGTTCGGTAGGACGCCAACGGCGTACCTGGTCTCTCAGGCTGCGGACCTTCCACGGCGGCACAGAACCGACGCGGGCAACTTCTGCATCGGGAGTGCCAGATGCGGCAGAGGCGACGGCCACAAGCGCGCGGAGCGAGTTGGCCGCGGTCGCAACAACGGCAGGGCCGATATTCGGCTCGCGCTCCATGGCCCAGCGCAAAGCAGTCAGAGCTGCCACCGTCTTGCCATCAAAAACTGCATCGCTGATGGAATAGGTCGCGACGCCGGCCATGCCTTCGTAGTACTGCTCGACATCAGAGGCTTCGAGCGGATTAGAGTCGAGATCCGAGCACAACTGACTGATCGCTGCCGCGAGGGCCCGTAAATCATCACCGACTGAGTTGCGCAGCGCGCGCAGCGCGTCTGCAGTCACCTTGCGCTTATGCGCCTTGAATTCATTGGTGATGAACGCGTCGAAATCTTTGCCTTTGGGCTTTTCAAATGTCAGCGTCGTAGCTTCTGACTTCTTCAACTTGTCGACGAAGCCGCGACCCTTCTGCAAACCGCGCTGGACCAGCAGAACTTTCTGCTCTTCTTGGCCTGCAGCGATGAGTTCGAAAATCGCAGTTTGGAGCTGATCGTTGGCAGCCTCGACGCTATCCACAACCACAATCGCGGTCTCACCGAACAGGCTCGGCGCAACGGCGTCAGAGAAATCGAAATGAGCAGATTCGCTCGAGCCATCAACATCTCTCCGCTCGAGCGACGGGTCTACCTTGCGCAGAAGTCCCACGATGCGCGAGACCTCACGCTCAGCGAGAAAGTCCTCGCCGCCGGAGATAAAGACCACTGGATGTGCCACGGGCGCAACTATGGCAGACGGTTCAGACAGTGCTGCATGAGCGTGAAGTAACCAGGCTGCGAGTGGGCGTGGCGAGGATCGCACCGCAATCACGCGTCATGAGCACCCTCAGGCCAGCTGCTTTATAGGCGGCGAGAGTTTGGGCGTGCGGATGGCCATACGGGTTGTCAGCTCCGACCGAAATCCATGCGACGTGAGCTTGAGACCAGACCGGCAACTCCCCCGCCTGCGACCTCGATCCGTGGTGTGGCACTTTGAGAATGTCGATCTGAGGTGCTGCAACGGATTGCATCAACAACTCCTGCGCGGAGGTCTCGATGTCGCCCGTGAACAGGATGCTCCAGTGAGCCGTGTGCACCAGCAACACCACCGACGATGAGTTGATGGTCGTGCCGTCTGCATCCGAGGCATCTGATGGCAGCTCGGCCATCAGCACTTCCCACGAAACGGAACCAAACCTGCCGGCCATACCTGCCTCGGCAACTTCAGGACGAGTGGCCGAACGAGCAGCAACCAGTTCGGCACCGATTGCCGGATAGGCGAATCGCGACGTCAACGCACGTTCAATTTTGCGACCATTCCTGACCACGCCTTCGACTCCCCCAACGTGGTCTTGGTGAAAGTGGCTGGCGACGAACAGTCGAATCGAGCTGACGCCCGCATTGGAAAGACATTGATCTATGAGCTTTGGATCTGGACCTGCATCGACCAACATCGCGGCTCCCCCTCCGAGATTGATTAATGCAGCGTCGCCCTGCCCAACGTCGCATACATAAAGCTCCCACGGCCTCGACAGTCCTGATGCTTGCGTCCGCACAGTCATCAGGCCGATGACTCCACAACCAAGGAGCAGAACGGCAACCCAGTGCCGTGTGTTTCCCGGCCGGTATCGCCACCACCAGATGCTGATGCCCGCAATGAGGCAGCCTTGCCATCCCACGACTGATACCGCCAATGGAGAATTCGAGAACGCAGTCGCGATTATCACGATGCCATGCGCACAGACGGTCGCAGCGTCCGCACACAACCAAGCAACGGGCGCTAGCTGCAACACTGCTGCTACCGCAGCAACGACTCCAAGAATCGTGGCGGGTGCGACCAGAATTTCGGCGACGATGTTCGCCGGAATGGTTGCGAATGTGGGAGCTGAACCCATCGCAATCAAGATCGGAGTTGTCGCGAGCGCGGCGGCAGCGGCCGCAGACATTGCCACTTTCCACTTCGGAGACTCCGCTGTCACTCCCCATAACTTCGGCAGCACCACCAGGCCGAGAGTCGCTGCTAGAGACAGCGCAAAGCCCCATGACAGTGCCAACCACGGATCGATCAACAACAAAATGAAACCCGCGGCCAGCACAGCAGTATCAGCGCGCTTCTGAGCGCCCATCACCCACACGGTGAGAGCGATTGCTGCCATGACGCTCGCACGCACCACGCTCGCAGAAGGCCTCGCCACGATAAGGAAAGCAAGAACCGTCGACAGCAGCACGACGTATCGCCACCGCGGGCTCAACCGAGTAAACCGCAGAAGCCAGGCCACTGCCGCAATGACGATCGCGACGTTCGCGCCACTCACTGCAGTCAGATGCCCCAGCCCTGACACCATCAGTACGGTGGTGATGCGCTCTGTCTGCGAAGAGGTGTCGCCGAGAACGAGGCCCGGAAGAAGCAGCGCGCCATCGACGGTTGGGTGTCGCCCCGCGGAGACTTCTTGAAGGGCCGTACGAAAGCCGCCAGCCAACGACTGAAACCTAGGCGGGTTCTCAACCAGCGTAGGCGTTCGTCGACATTGCACAAAGGCAGCGAATCGGGTTGGACCTTCGGCGAGATGCAGCGAGGCTGGACAGCGCCAAATGGATCCCAAGCCGGGCGATGGCGAGTCGGGAATGGTCACGAACGCTGGCACCACCATCTCGCGGTGGTCGAGCGTCAACACGTCTGCGCTGAAGCGAAGATTGTTTTCAAAGGTGAGTCGAGAGAAGCCCGAACTCTGGGCGAGAGTCGGATCGCTCAACACCCTGAACGTCACGACAGCAATCGGGTTCGACTCAACCGCATCGCGCGTCGTCGCGTTGTGACCCAACTGCCACGCATTTAGCGCGCCGCCGCCACCCAACAGCAGCAGACCACCACTGAGAGCCACAGTCCACCGCGAATGGTCTCGTCTGAGCATGACTCCAAATATCGCTAAACCAGCAGCCACAATCACTGGGACGCGTCCGACGACTCCGAAGCACAACAAGCAGCCAATCCATAGAGCAATGAGAGGCGAAAGCAGCCGCAGATCGATGTCGCGCTTAGTCAAAGCGAACGGCGTCTTTGAGATTGGCAAGCATCGCTGGCCCGACTCCGGAAACCGCATCAAGTGCACCTAGATTGCGAAAGTTGCCATGCTCGTCGCGGTAGGCAATCAGTCGCGCCGCCAGCACTGGTCCGACACCAGGCAACTCTTCAAGCTGCGCCTGCGTAGCCGAGTTGATAGCAACACGACCGTCGGTGGACGTCGTGGAAGCCACACGCTTACCTATGACCAATTGCTCGCCATCTTCGAGCACTCTCGCAAGATTGATGCCCGCAATTGCGCCGCGTTTCAGTCCGCCCGCAGCTGCGACCGCGTCTTGCACTCGTGAACCAACGGGAAGTTCGACAACACCTGGCGACACCACCGAGCCTTCAACATCGACAATGACCTTCGCTCGCGACTCCGCCAGCGTGTCAACTGCGCTCGCGGACGGCGCACCAGCGTCCACCGATGTACCGAGCGTTTGAGGGTCAGGCTGCGCTAACCACCAATACGAACCAAAAGCGAAAGCCAAGCCAGCTGCGGCGACGATGAGCGACTTGGACTGTTGTGAAGTGAGCGACAGCTGCATGCCGCCGACGATAAGAGCCCAAACAGACGCCGAGAAGTGTCACTCGACGATCTGTGCATAACTCATCCCCTGTGGATGAGTTACGCCACCGCCACTGACAAGGTCGAGACTTCTGAAAGACCGTTAACGTTCTTCGCGACGACATCGACTTTGTATGTCGTGCCCGATGTCAGACCGCGCAGAACCACGTTCGAGCCAGTCAACACGCGCTTGATCACTTTGCCGCCACCGGTCGCGGTGACTCGGTACTCCGTGATCTTGCTACCGCCGTTGAAAGGTGGCGCCATCCAGCCGATAGTGAGCACTCGCGGTTCCAGTGAGCGGACAGTTAGTCGCGTCACCGGCATCGGCGCCGTGCCCGTCGCCAACAGCGTCACAGTCGATGTGACAACTGCGCCGACCGCAGAAAGTTTGTATTGGCCTGACTTGGTTGCGCAGACATAAAGCTTGACCTTGCCAGCTGCGTTCGTCGTGCCCTTAAGAACCGCGCCGCAGCCCGTCTGGACTGCACCTTTCGGCGCAAGAATCTTCACTGCGATTCCTGACTGCGCACCGGCGGCATTGAGAGCGGAGACGACAATTTCAACCTTCTGACCAACCGTCACCGTCTTAGTACTGAAAGCCGACTTCACCCAGGTGGCATCCGCAAGCGTCACAACAGTGGAGGCAGAAACCAGAGCGCTCTCAGCAGTCACTTTCTTCAATCCATCGAAGTACGACACGGTCACTGAAGGCGTCTCAGTAGCGAATCCGTTGAGCACGAGCGCTCCGAGTGAATCGGTTACGCCAGCCGCAGTCACCGCACCAGTAGAAAATGTCACACCGTCACTGACCACGCTGTTCGACAAACCGGTCGCCGTGACTTTCGCGCCAACCACTGGTCTTCCGCTCGGCAGTTTGACCTTGAGATTCCAAATCGAGGTTGAAGGAGAGGCAGGCAGATAAATCTGCGCGGTGCTGAAGCCAAACCAGAGGCTGAATTCGCCAGAGACGCGAGTGCCATCTGCGAGTTCCGCGTTCGTCACGGTGAAATTGAGCTGCCCCGGAGCAAGTCCCACCAACTCGAACTGACCAAGAGCGTTCAACGTCACTGGCGCCGTCGAGACTGCCGAATTGTCGGCCATCTTCCAGGTGACGCTGCCACCACTGACAGGCTTGCCGGAGCTGTCGAGCACAGTCACTGCACCTGAACGGGTACCCGTTGTCGAAACCACTTGGGACTCAGATGCTGGGCTTTGACCCGCATCGCTGACGGCGATCACGCGAACGTGGTAACTCGACGCAGCCAACAAGTTGGTGAGCAAAGCAGAGGCGTTTTGGACAGAGAAGCTGTTCCACGCCAAACCATTTTCGGAGTACTCGACCAAGTAGTACTTGATCGGCGAACCGTCATCAGCGGGTGCAGGCCAGCTGAGGCTCAGAGTGGTCGAGGTCCGAGCACTCACGGCAATCGCGCCAACCGCAGATGGTGCGCCTGATGTGCGATCGAGAAGCTCAGCGGAAGCACTGCCAGTGCCTGCGGCGTTCGTAGCGCTCACGCGCACTCGGTAGTTCGAGCCAGCAACAAGACCAGCGATCGTTCCCGACGTCACTTCACCGGCGATTAGCTGGGAACTCCACGTGATTCCATCAGTCGAAGCTTCAATCTTGTAGCCAGTGATAGCTAGGCCATCAGCATCCGGTCGCGTCCACGAAAGACTCAGTGACTTCGCAGTGCGACCCACAAACGTCAGCCCGCTGACTTGGCCAGGTTCATGTGCGGTGCGATCTGAGAACAAGTCTGAGACTGCGCCTGTGCCAGCACTGCTTGTCGCAGTGATGCGGATCTGGTAATTCGTAGCTGGGCGAAGCGACGTGATATTCCACTGCGTCAGATTTGCCTGTACGCCTGTGAGCAGCTTGCTTGGCCAGTTGACCCCGTCACGAGACCACTCCAGTTTGATAGCCGTAATCGGAAGTCCATCCGA
>JBDLPZ010000155.1:0-4935 GCA_039800825.1 Actinomycetota bacterium | reverse complement strand
ATCCTCCTCGCCGACGAACCTACGGGGGCTCTCGATTCGAAGAACTCACTGGAGGTGGCGAAGATCTTCCGTGCGGCGGCCGCCGATGGCATGCTGGTTTTGGTTGCGACTCACGACCCCTTGGTAGCGCAGCACGCCACTCGGACGATCCACATCCAAGACGGTCAGATTGTCGATGAATCCCGATGAGGCCGAGGTCGAGTTTGCAATCGGCTGCTGGGCGGGCGCTTTGGCGATCGCGAAGCAAGGCCAACACTGCGCTCCGGTGGAGTTTGTCGCTACTGATGTTCGGAATAACGGCCTCAATGTGCGTTCTTCAATCTATGACGCCTTCGCCGCAGCAGTTCGCAGACGTGGCCATGGCGACTCAGCAGGACCACTCAATCAATCTGTCACTGAACGCCCATCCGAGTTTGAAAGCCCAGCAGCAGCTGGCGCAACTGCGGCGAGCATTCAACGAAAACGACATTGCCCCTCAGGTGTCCACTAGCGCCTACGTCACCCCGCAGAACTTTTCAGCTGACAGTAATTTCATTCGACTTGAACAAATCAGCGCGTTTCCGGAACTGGCAAGTGGCCGCTTGCCAGCCAGCTCAAACGAGGTGGTCATCACTCAGGACATGGCTGAGGCACTTCACAATCAGACCAGACTTGAACTGGATTCGCCGCGCCTGTCTCTTACGGTGGTTGGCGTAACTCCTTCCACATACTTACGGCCCAGCACAATCTTCACCAATGCAAAGATTCCTGAGTCGGTTCCAGTTACAGTTTCATTTAGCTGGTCCGAACCTACGAGCGCGCTTGAGATTGGCCAAAAGCTCACGGTCGAAGCTGATGAACTCGATCTGTTCAGCTACTGGGATGGGCCTTACGGGTGTCTAACGCCATTCTGTGGAATAGACAGGGCAGCGCTGGAAGCAACACCGCGTATGGATCGCTTCAGCCAGCCGACCGTCGGACTTGCATTGCTTGCGAGTGTCATACCGCTCATCTTCAGCGCTCTACTCGCCATCCTCATGCAACGGCGATACGCGCCCGCGATGACGACGTTGCTCCAGCTTGGGGTGAGCCGTCCAACCATTCGCACAGCTGTCGTCAATGGCGCTTTACGTTCTGCGATAGCGCCGTCGTTCTGGACCATCAGTGGCGCAGCTGCGGGATGGATTGCCTTCAAAGCGATTGACGCCAATTCGCTGCAGCCATTCGGAGACTACTCGCCGACATGGAATTACATTGCAATCTCAGTTCTCATCCTGGTCGCGACTCCTAGCGCTGCGTCCCTGTTGCTGACGCAAGGGCTGCTCCAAAATGCGCGACGCGCAGTCGATCGTATCGTCGAGAAACTGATTGGCTATTGGGACTCCAAGACGGTGCTCACATTCAGCGTCGCCTTGGCCGTGCTAACTTTTCCGCGAATGAAAGCTGGGCAGGAATTCCTTCAGGAACTCCTCATAGCGAGCTCTATCACATGCATCGCCGGATACGGCCTCACTCTTCGAATTGCAGCACACTTCCGACAGAAGCCGGGCGTCACCAGAGTGGCAGCGGCGCTTGCACTTCGAAATTCCCAAACGCTCGCTTTTGTCTTTGCTGGCATCACGCTGGTCACTGCCTATAGCAGCTATAACGTGTCATTGTTCTTGACCTCGCAGAATCAGGACAGAATTGAGTTTGTCACCTCTTCACCAGCAGGGTTTGTCGAAGTCATTGCGCAACCCGACAGTCGAGCAGGCGAAATTGCGAGCGCAGCTACGGGACAAACGCCAATTGAAATCTATGAATCAGTCTCCGAGGCCGACGAACGCTTAGCAGTGATTCAAGGGCGTGAAGGGCGCGGTCATATACTCGGAATTCCAGGTGCAGAGATAGCCGAATTTGTCCTGAAGACCGATTTGTCGGAAGCGGAACTTCGGCTACTCGAGTCAGGTGGTGCTCTCATCGGCACTAACGGTGCCGATGGTCTAGAGCCGGGGACCGTCGCAATTCGCAAGATTTCACTCGACGGTGGCACTGTCCTTGAGCAGGGCTTAACGACAGCAGTGGTTCCGATGGACGCTGCTTGGTCCAACGGTTCTCAGGCAATCATGCTGACTTCGGCTATGCAATCGGCAGGCCTACCCGTGCAACCGAAGATGCTGCTCTTTGAAGATTCCACGCAGACGCGAAAAGCTATCCGACAAGCGTTTATCGCGAACGACATCGACGTCACCGCAATGCATGTCCCACCTCAGTGGTCGCCTCTGCCGTTCGGGGAGAAGTTCATCATCAACCTCTTGGCCAGTTTGATGATAACCACTTTGCTTGTTAGCGCTTCTGCCGGCGCCGTCGCACAATCAGCGCGTAAGTACCTCGCGACGCTTGTTGCCCTGGGCAGTCGTCGACGAGTCATCAGTCGAGTTCTTTTCTCCCAGATGATTGTGATTGCGGTCGTCTCTAGCGTTGCAGGAATTGCAGCAGTGCTAGCTCTATTAGCAGGCGCGTCGCTCATCCCTGGACGCGGCATATTCGTTGTTGTGCCCATTGGCTACATGGCCCTGGCACTGGCGTCAGCAGTCGTGACTGCCGGTACAGCCACGGCAATAATCCAGCGCAAAGTTCGTCCGAGTCGCGCTTACGACTACATCAATTAGTCGTGTCTATCCGTTAAGCATTTCGAAAGCCCACAGATCAATTTCGTCGAGATCTGGGGCTGGGAAACCACGTGCTTCAAGGGCGCAGGCGAGCTGCGCCCGATGCTCGGTTGCGTGATGCACTGCCTGCGACAAGATGGTCGAACGCCAGCGCAGCACTTCACCGTTTTCATTGACGTGGCTCATCAATCGATCAGTCTCTTCAGCTTCGCGGAGTAGAACTTCATCGACGCGCTTGGCCAACTCTGCCCAGACAGCAAGTTCTGCCGTCGTCGTTGGAATTGGCAAGTCTTCCAACTCTTGGCCAGTGAGTCGATAGCAATACCAACTCGCGGCACCGACCGTGTGCGTGATGATTCGTTCGACGTGCCATTCAGGATTAACAACGTAGGCAGCCAGCGCTTCGTCTGGCAATTCTTGAAGGAAATTCAAAACAAACTGATTCGACCACGCCATGTGGCGCAGCATTCTTTCAAGTGAAATCACGGCGCCTACTTTGATGTTGTGATGAGTGAACGAGCAAGGTCGCGATAAACCATCGCACCCGGCGACTGCGGGTCAGTAGCAAGAATTGAACGGCCGCGAGCTGGTGCTTCGGCGAATCGAATCGAGCGCGGCACTGGAGCCCAGACGCGCAATCCGTACGTGCGCTGAATGTCAGCGAGAATTGATCGCTCGTGTTCGTACTGGCCGTCGAACATCACAGGGAGAACGCCAAGGACTGTCAGTTCAGGATTGGTGTACTGCTTGACCTCTTCGATGGTCTCGAGCAGTTGGCCGAGTGCGCGGTGGCTCAGAGTCTCACCGTGCATCGGCACGATGACATCTGTCGCCGCGGTCAGCGCATTGAGAGTGATGATGCCGAGCGTCGGTGAGCAGTCGAGCAGAACCCAGTCGTAGTCATCGATGACAGGCTTGAGAGCCTCGCGCAGCACGTATTCGCGGCCGGGGCGCGTCATGAGCTGTGCCTCGGCGGCGGTGAGTTCGATAGTCGCTGGTACTAGGTCCACGAAATCATCGGTATCGATCATCGTGTCGAAAGCGGCAGCCTTGCCGAGCAGCACTTGATGAATCGACTGAGGTACGTCTTCAGGGTCGACGCCGAGCGAGAACGTCAGGCAAGCCTGCGGATCAAGGTCGACGAGCAGCACCCGCTCCCCCAGTTCCGCGAATGCTGCGCCGAGAGAAGCGGTCGTCGTGGTTTTGGCCACGCCACCCTTCTGATTAACAATCGCAACAATCCGAGGCATACGCGCAGCCTATTCGCCGAGCGATTCAGCCTCGGCGATGACGTCGAGCACCGCTTGCCACGGTGGCACAGGTTCGCCCTGCAACTGGCCCTCTGGGCAGAAGTTGCAAAAATCGCACCAGCGACACAGCGAAGACGGTGTCGGCGCGAACAGTTCGTCAGCACGAGACGGTTCATCGCCATGTGCGGTGCGAGCATCAATGATTTCGTATGCAAGGGCATCGAGACGGGCGCCTTGACGAGTCAGGGTCTCATCGCTGAGGTGCGCGACGGCGCGAGTGCCAGTCGGCAGATGGTGCAGTTCAACCTGTCGGCATGGAGTTTTCAGGAGTTTCCAGGCAGCGACGGCATAAAACGCGAGTGCGAGAGAGCCGCGCGCTTCAGCCTCGTCGGGCACGCCTTTGCCGGTCTTGTAATCGACGATGACGAGCTGTTCTTGACCATCGATGATGCGTCGATCGATACGGTCGATGCGACCGGTGAGTGTGTAGGCATCGCGCGGGTAGTCGACGTTGCGCTCGACGCCGGCAGGACTGAAATCGCCTTCATTGATGAGGTACTGCTCGAGCCACACATGCGCAACGCTCTTGACCGTGTCCGACATCTGCTCGTCGCGGTAACCGCCAGTGATCCAGTTCTTTTCGAGCAACTGCGCGGGCGACATCGGTGCGCCGATTGGCATTGCGTAATCGCGAAGCGCGGCGTGCAGAGAGTTGCCGAGAGAGAAGTGCGCCTTCGGTCCGCCGGCAGGCTTACGTTCGACATACTGGAAGAAGTACTGGCGACGACATGTCATCCACGTACCCATTGCAGATGGCGAAATCTTCATGCGCTAACCAGCAGCAATGAATCCGTAGACCGCGTCTGCGATGAGCTGGACGCCGATCGCGGCGAGCAAAAGACCCGCGATACGACTCACGACGGTGATGCCGCTCGTGCCGAGCAGCTTCGCGATACCGCCTGAGAATCGAAGTGCTGCCCAAATCAGACCATGCACGACAGCGACCGCGACTGCGAGTGCGAGCCACTGCGACGGGCCTTCGGCGCGACGAGCAA
>JBDLPZ010000154.1:0-4473 GCA_039800825.1 Actinomycetota bacterium | reverse complement strand
CGCTTCTCGCGAGCTCAGCGCTGGTGGGCCGAAGTGGTGCGTTCTGCAGACGTCCATGATGCCGTTCATCTCAATGGCAGCGGCATCGCGGCATTTATCTCTTTTGCTTTCGAGCCAGGTCGCTCGGTCGTGGTTATTCCTAACGTCATCGTTGGGCGCCGCGACGGCGTTACGTGGGTGACGGTGATTAGTCGGCCGGATGAGGCGCAGATTGATCCGCGTCTGCTGTTTGACACTCGGCCACCTGCGCCACCGACTGGCGCCGTGCTGTGGGAAGAAGGAACGCAGCCTGCGACGAAGTGGCAGCGCGCGGTCGCAGACGCGGTCGAGCGCATTCATCGCGGTGAAGTCGACAAGGTTGTGCTTGCTCGTGACATCGTCGCGCGATCGACGCAGCCGCTCGACATCCGCCACCTCCTCAATCGCTTGTCGCGACGCTACGGAGAGTGCTGGGCATTCGCTGTCGATGGTCTCGTGGGTGCAACGCCAGAGTTGTTGGTGCGTCGTCGTGGTGACATGGTCACATCTCGTGTTCTCGCAGGAACTATTCGACGCGGAAAAGACCAATCGGCTGACGAAGGTCTCGCTCACGAGTTGTTGGCATCGGACAAAGATCGCGAAGAACACGAGTACGCGGTGACATCGGTAGCAGAGGCACTCGCAGCTCACTGCACAGATCTTGATGTTCCTGAAGAACCACGACTGTTGCGGTTGGCCAACGTGCAGCATCTCGCGACTGATGTCAACGGTCGATTGGCAGATGAAGTGCCTGTGCTTTCGCTCGCAGCTTCATTGCATCCCACTGCTGCTGTGTGCGGAACTCCAACGCAGCGCGCATGGAACATGATTCGCGCGCTTGAAGGTATGGACCGCGGTCGTTATGCAGGTCCGGTCGGCTGGATGGATGCACACGGCGATGGCGAGCTCGGTATCGCCTTGCGTTGTGGCGAAATCGACGGCGATGATCCATATCGTATTCGTTTGTTCGCGGGCTGTGGACTGGTTGCAGGTTCTGATCCTGTAGCAGAACTAGCAGAAACCAACGCGAAGTTGGAACCAATGCGCTATGCCTTAGGTAGCGATTAACAGCAGCGATTAGCGGCGAACGCTTTTCAGCAATGCTTCTAGATCATCTTCAATCAGCAACATGTTTTGCTGAACATTCTTTTCGATGTCTTTGAAAAGTTCTTTGCCGGCGCGCGTGAGGCCGACGCGACGGACGCGCGCATCGAGAGCTTCGTCGAGTTTCTCAACATAGCCAGACTTCTCAAGTGGCATGAGTGCGCGGGTGACGCCAGATACTGACAAACCAACTTCGTCGGCGAGATCGATACGACGGATGCCGGCTTTGCCTTGAGCAGCGATGGCTTTGAAGATCAGAAACTCGCTGAAGCTCGCGCCGTACACGAGCGAACGCCGCTCAGTCGCGTTGATGAAATTGCGCAGCGCGATGAATTTGTCGAGAGTCTCCATGCTGTGAGCGTACTGCATTTACTTGAGTACGCAAGTATCTCTCAAGTTCTACTGAGACAGGTTTGCGACGATGACGCTGGTGCCGTCGGCTAGCGCCGCGCGTAAATCGTCGAGCGACTCGACGCTCGTCGAACTCCAACCTGCAGAGGTGGCGATGGCATCGAGCGCCAGACCATGCGGTGTGCCATAAACGCGATCGAAGAGATTGTCGAACTCAGCGGCACCCTGTTCGAGAGTCTTGAAGATCTTGCCGCCGTTGTTGTCGAGGACGACGATCGTGAGATTCGGTCGTTGTTCGAGTGCCGGAATCACCAGGCTCGACATGTCATGCAAGAACGCAACATCGCCAATGATGAGGAATGTGCGGCCAGGATGTTTGAGTGCCGCACCTGATGCAGAAGCGATGAGTCCATCGATGCCGTTAGCGCCGCGATTCATAAACACCATTGGCATGGCGCCGCGGAGGGCGAAAGCATCGTCAGCTTCACGAATCGCCATCGACGCAGACACCCAGAGCTGATCTCGCTGCGTCGCGGAGTCGTGGACCGCGCGCACGACGTTCTTGGAGCTGAACGTATGCGCATCGACATGAACAGCCGCGTCAGCTTCCTGCCAATCAGCGAGCCAGCCGACAGCTGGATTCACTCCGACTGGCAGTGGCATCTGACTGACGTGATGCGCGGCTGTCTCGAATGGGTCAGCGTCGAGTGGGTACTTACCTACCGCGATATGGGCAGGTGCGGACTTAACAAATGCTGCGACAGCGCGAGACAAGCCGAAACGGCCGGCGGTGATGACGACGTCTGGTTGATGCGTTGCGACAAAATCTGCATCGGCGAGCAGTCGCGCGTAACGCGCGATTGCGACATGCGGGGCGCGCGCCATGCTGCCGGGCTCTGCGAGCACTGGCCAGCCCAGTGTCTCGGCCAGAGTTAGAGCGGACTGCGCGCTGTGCGGATCACTAATGATGATGACTCCGCGGGTGCCGTCGGTCGTGACCTTCATGTCTTCAAGCAGTGCACTCAGCTCGATGTCTTCGTCTGTGCGAGCGACTGGAAGTTCGCCGGTGACGACTGCGCTACTCCAGCTGGCGTCGTTGTCTGATGGAACGAGCGGTTCTGCGAACGGAATGTTCAGATGGACTGGCCCAGGTGCAGTGAACTCATCGCCGACCGCAGCGAGCACTGCTTGTGCGATACCGAGTTCCCAATAGACGTCGTCTTGGTCTGACGCCAGCGGCAAGTCCCAGTCGGCGCGAATCGGTGAACCAAACATGCCGACCTGGTCGATTGTTTGGTTGGCGCCGCGGCCTCGAACACTGTCTGGTCGATCAGCGGTCATAACAATGAGCGGGACGCCAGCCTCGTGCGCCTCATAAACAGCTGGATAGAAGTTGGCGGCCGCTGTGCCGCTGGTGCAAAGGACTGCAACCGGTCGGTTGGTGCGCTTGGCCATACCGAGAGCGGTGAATGCTGCAGTGCGTTCATCGATGCGGACGGTGAGTTTGAGAGCGTGCTGCGCTTGGAACAGCGCTATAGACAGCGGTGTGTTTCGCGAACCCGGCGCGAGCACAACATCCGTGATGCCATGTTTGGCGAGCGCTACGACGATGGCACGGGCTTGGGCGGTTGATGGATTCATGCCGCCTCCAAGATTCGATAGCTCGCGGCGAGTCTCTCGCGCCAGTAGTTCTTGGTGTCGGAATCTACGCGGGCATCGAGCTGCTTGAGCAATGGGAGTTCGGGGCTGACGCGAGCCGCTGACAGCACGCCGTTCGAAGGCACGAGTGGCTGGCCGATAACGTCTTGTGCGAGAAGCGATCCGGTCAGGAATCCACAGGCGTAGTCGAGTTGAGGCAGTGCCGCTGCGAGAGCGAGCCCCTGCGCTAATCCGACGGAGGTATCCATAGAGCCTGAAACAACGGCAGGCATCTCGAGGGCCTCCGCGATATCGAGTGCGCGTCGAACGCCGCCGAGCGGGATTGCTTTCAGGATCGCGATGTCGCCTGCGGCGCGGACGGCCTCGACGTGCATGCGCGCATCGGCGAGAAGACGAACACCTTCGTCGACAGCAATCGGAGTCGTGACGCCTGCGCGAATCACTGCGCAATCGGCGAGCGAACTGACTGGCTGCTCGACGTATTCGAGTCGCTGCCCGCAAAGCTCTGCAATCTGATTGATACGCAAGATTGCGTCGTCGACTGACCATGCGCCGTTGACGTCGATACGAATCTTTGAGTTTGTAATTGCTTCGCACACGGCGTTGAGTGCCATAACGCGCGCAACGTCGTCGGCGAAGTCTGGCGAGCCGCATTTCAGTTTGAAGGTCCGAACGCCGTAATGGTGATGTGCCGCTTCGGCCCAGGTCGCGACTTCGTCGATGGGAAGTGCGGGAACGATTGCATTGATCGCGACTTCGTTGCGAATGAGCAACGGGAACGGTTCGTGGGCCAGCTCGATTGCGGCAGCTAGCCAGTTAGCGCTGTGCTCAATGGTGTGATCACGAAACGGCGCGAACTCGCCCCAACCTTCTGGGCCTTCGAACAGCACTGCCTCGCGAACGTCGATTCCACGAAAGGTCTTGCGCAACGGCAATTGCACGACTCTCATCGAGTCGAGAATCTCCGAGAGCGGCGGCAACTGCATGTGAGGTGCTGTGACTAGGGGCGCTTAGGGAACTTGGTGAAGTCTGGGCGGCGCTTGTTTTTGAATGCGTCGCGACCTTCCTGCGCTTCTTCAGACATGTAGAAAAGAAGCGTCGCATCGCCGGCGAGCTGCTGCACGCCTGCGAGGCCGTCGTCCGCAGCGTTGTGTGACGCCTTGAGCATGCGCAGTGCGAGTGGCGACAACTGCAGCATTTCGCGGGCGTATTGGACTGTGGCGATTTCGAGTTCTTCGATTGGGACGACTTCGTTGACGAGGCCCCAGTCGTATGCCTGCGCTGCGCCGTACTGGCGGCAGAGGTACCAGACCTCGCGCGAGCGCTTTTGACCGATGTGGC
>JBDLPZ010000153.1:0-4114 GCA_039800825.1 Actinomycetota bacterium | reverse complement strand
CATAACCAGGATTGATTCCTGCTTCATGCGGTGGCACCCACATCTGAATGAAATGCACAGGCGCGTTATGTGCAGGATCGCCAGTGAGCGTCCATGAATCATTCTTTTCGCTGTGCAGGATTCCCTTGCCGGCGCTCATTCGCTGAGCGAGGCCTGGATAGATGATGCCGTTGTGGCCTTCTGAGTCTTGGTGCACGAGCGCTCCCGAGAGCACCCAGGTCACGATTTCCATGTCGCGATGCGGATGCGTCTCGAAACCGGTGCCTGGCTTGACGACATCGTCGTTGCTCACGAGCAGCAAACCGAAGTGTGTGTTGTCGCGGTCATAATGCTGACCGAACGAGAAGCAGTGATGCGAATCAAGCCAGCTGATCTGAGTCGAGAAACGCTGCTCTTTACGCACCATTTCGATGCCTTGTGCGACTGGAATCTGTGCCATAGTTGAATCTTAAACTAGTTTCAGGCTTTCTGCGAGTCGCCAGTTTGGAGACTGACGGGTAACTCGTAAGGCTTAGCCCCCGTGCTCATCATTGTTGCTCCCGGTCAGGGAGCTCAGACGCCAGGCATGCTGACGCCGTGGCTCTCCAACGAAGCTTTTGCCGCCGTCATCGACGCGGCTAGCGCCGCCACCGGACTGGATCTGCGCGCCCACGGCACCGAGAGCGACGCCGACACGATTCGTGACACCGCCATTGCACAGCCGCTCATCGTTGCGGCAGGACTTGGCTCACTCGCAGCCGCCGCTGCGCTCGGCCTTCCTATTTCAGCTGCTGACGCCGTAGCTGGTCACAGCGTCGGCGAAATCACTGCTGCTGCTGCCACCGGCGTGCTCAGCCTCGAAGATGCGCTCGCACTCGTCGCGGTCCGCGGTCGCGCGATGGCCGAAGCGGCCGCAGTCGTACAAACCGGCATGGCCGCTGTTCTCGGTGGCGAACGCGATGACGTCATCGCCACACTGACCCGTCACGGCCTCGTCGCCGCGAACGAAAACGGCGCCAAGCAGATCGTCGCAGCAGGGACTCTCGAGCAGATCGAAGCACTCAACGCCGAGCCTCCAGCCGGCGCACGCATTCGGCCATTACAGGTCGCTGGCGCTTTCCACACTCAGTTCATGGCGAGCGCGACTGATGCGGTCTGCCAGCTCTCGTCATCAATGGCGACCAACAACCCATCAGTGCAGCTCATCTCAAACCGCGGCGGCGAGATCGTCACCGATGGCGCAGACGTCGTTGCGCGTTTGGTTTCGCAGGTCTCTTCGCCGGTTCGTTGGGACTTGTGCATGGAAACTTTCCAAGAAATCGGCGTCACCGGCATTGTCGAGCTGTTCCCAGGCGGAACGCTCACCGGCATCGCAAAGCGTGCGCTGCCCGGCGTTGAACTTCTTGCCATCACCGCTCCCGAGGACCTCGAAAAGCTCTCAGACTTCGTTTCACAGCATTTGCATCGCGTACCCTCAGCACCATCTGAATCTGCCGAAGAAAGCAAGTAGATGACTGCCTCGATCGCAACCACTCCCCGTCGTTACAGCCGCGTCAGCGGTCTAGGTGTTTTCCGTCCGTCACGCGTGGTTTCGAACGACGAGATTTGCGAAAAAATCGAGTCATCGGATGAGTGGATTCGCGAACGCAGCGGCATCATCGAGCGCCGCCACGCAGATGCAGACACCACCATCATCGACATGGCGACGGCTGCCGCAGAGCGAGCAATCGCAGATGCGAGGCTGACTCCTGCCGACATCGACATGGTCATTCTCGCGACGATTTCACATCCGCTGCAGACTCCATCAGCAGCGGTACTCGTCGCCGACCGCTTGGGCCTCGTCGATCCAGGTGCGTTCGACATTTCTGCGGCCTGCAGCGGCTTTCCGTACGCAGTCGGTTTGGCTGACTCGCTGGTCAGCACCGGACAGGCAACCAACGTGCTCGTCATTGGCGTTGAGAAGCTCACTGACTGGACTGATCCCTACGACCGCGGCACCGCGTTCATCTTCGCCGACGGCGCTGGCGCTTTCGTGATTAGCCCGAGCGATGTGCCAGGCATCGGACCGACCGTGTGGGGGTCAAACGGTGGCGAGTCTGAAGCAATCATCTGCTTGCCAGACTGGAACGAACTTCGTGCGCAACATGCAGCCACCGGCATCGAAAAGTGGCCAGTGCTGCATATGCAAGGCCAGAAGGTTTTTCGTTGGGCAGTCAGCGAAATGGCACCGATTGCCAAGCAGGCTCTTGAGGTCGCTGGTCTCACTGCTGACGACATCCAGTTGTTTGTTCCTCATCAAGCCAACATGCGCATCACCGATGCATTGGTGCGCGCACTCGGCTTCCCTGAGAACGTCACGGTTGCACGCGATATCCAAACCGCAGGCAACACGTCGGCCGCCTCAATTCCACTCGCGCTCGACCGCCTTCGACAGGAGGGTGTCGCAAAGTCAGGCGACCTCGCCCTGCTCATAGGCTTTGGCGCTGGACTGGCTTACGCCGCACAAGTAGTCCAAGTTCCATAAAACAAGTTTCCGTGGGCAGATGTTCACGGATGGTGCAGCACCACCACAACAGGAGGAAACCAATGTCAGACCAGGAAATCCTGGATACCCTGCGCGGCATCGTTGCTGAAATCGCAGGTATCGACGAAAGCTCAATCGAACTCGACAAGTCTTTCGTTGATGACCTCGACATCGATTCACTTTCGATGGTCGAAATTGCAATGGAGATGGACAGCAAGCTCGGCGTCGGCATCCCTGACGAAGAACTCAAGAACATCAAGACCGTTGGCGACGCCGTCAACTACGTCAAGGCAAATTCCTAAGACTTTGAGTGGGTGGCTCCCGCGCGGAGCCACCCAACTTCAAAGCACTCCCCGCACGCACGAAAACGAGGAAACATGACCCGCACTGTTGTTGTGACTGGCCTTGGAGCGACCACTCCGCTGGCTGGAAATGCAAAAGACACCTGGTCAGCAATCTTGGCTGGCACCTCAGGTATCCGCGCTATCGAAAACTTCGATGCCTCTAACCTCGCTGTTCGCTTTGCGGGCACCGTCGCTGTTGAGCCACTGGACTCGGGTCTCGAAAAGGCCAAAGCCCGTCGCCTCGATCGCGGTCAACAATTCGCAGTCGTCGCAGCACGTGAAGCGTGGGCTGACGCTGGCGCTCCCGACATCGACAAGACTCGTCTCGGCGTCGTCTGCGCATCTGGCATCGGCGGCATCACGTCGATGGTCAACCAGTACGAAATCTTGATCAACGAGGGACCGCATCGCGTGTCGCCGATGGCAGTTCCTATGTTGATGCCTAACGGTCCTGCCGCATGGGTCGGACTCGAGTTCGGCGCTAAGGCTGGCGTGCACACCCCAATTTCTGCTTGCGCATCTGGCGCCGAAGCTGTCGCATGGGGCGCTCGCATGATTCAAGATGGTCGCGCTGACATCGTCATTTGCGGTGGCACTGAAGCTGCGATTCATCCACTCACTATTTCCGCTTTCGCATCAATGCGCGCCCTCTCGACTCGCAACGATGATCCTTCTGCCGCTTCACGTCCGTATGACAAGGGCCGCGATGGCTTCGTCATGGGCGAAGGCGCTGGCATGCTCGTTCTTGAATCTGCTGAACACGCAGCCGCTCGCGGCGCGAAGGTGTACGCGATTTACGGCGGCGTCGGCATGACCTCAGACGGCCATGACATCGCGCAGCCAGATCCAGAAGGCGCCGGCGCAGTCCGTGCCATCCATGCGGCACTTGATGACGCAGGTCTGTCAGCTAACGACATCACTCACGTCAACGCTCACGCGACCTCGACGCCACTCGGTGACGTCGCTGAAGCGCTCGCGCTACGCACCGCTCTCGGCGCACACGCAAGCAACGTTCTTGTCTCTGGCACCAAGTCGATGACCGGCCACTTGCTCGGTGGTGCTGGTGCGATTGAAAGCATCTTCTGTGTCATGGCGCTGCAGGATCGCGTTGCTCCTCCGACGATTAACATCGCAGACATGGAAGAAGGTCTGGGAATCGATGTTGTGGTTGGCACGAAGCGCGAATTGCCTGCAGGCGACATCGCTGCGTTGAACAACTCATTCGGTTTCGGCGGCCACGACGTCGCCGTGATTTTCAAGTCTGCCT
>JBDLPZ010000152.1:0-9882 GCA_039800825.1 Actinomycetota bacterium | reverse complement strand
GTCGCAATCGTCGTGGCGATAACCGAGATCTGAAGTGAGACTGAGATAGCGCCACAGATCGTTGGGTCGCGGCAAATGTCAGTCCACGCATCCAGAGAAAACTGATTCCAGGTGCTGTTCTGGCGGCCCACCGGCTTGTTGAACGAGAAGATCGCAACGATGGCAATAGGCGTGAACAAGTACATGAGCGCGGCGATGCCGTAAGCGGCCACGAGATGTTCGCGAATCCAGAAACTGGCCTTTTGCCATGCACTGGCACGGCGTGCGGTGTCGGTCGAGGTGCTCACAACAACTCCTCCGTTCCAGCCTTGCGTACGTAGCTTGTGACAAGTACCAGGATGGTCGCTAGAAGCACGAAGGACAGTGCGGCGGCCGCGGGATAGTCGCGAATTCGAATGAACTGAGACTCGATGACGTTACCGATCATCTTGTCTTTTGGTCCGCCGAGCAACTGTGCGTTGATGTAGTCGCCAGCGGCCGGAATGAACGTGAGCAGAGTTCCTGCCACGACACCAGGCAGCGACAACGGCAGTGTCACACGACGGAAGCCAGAAAACGGCTTTGCGTAGAGATCACTAGCGGCCTCGATAAGCCGCGGATCGAGTCGATCAAGCGCTGAGTACAAGGGCAGCGTCATAAACGGCAAGAAGTTGTAGGTCAAACCCGCCACCACCGCAATCGGCGTAGACAAGATGCGATCATCGGGTAGCAGACCAAAGCCGGCAATAGTCGAGGTGATGAAACCATCGTCGGCCAAAATCGTGCGCCATGCGTAGGTACGAATCAAGAACGAAGCGAAGAACGGTGCCACAACGAGCACGAGCAAAATGTTCTTCCACTTGCCGCTACGAAACGCGATGAAGTATGCCAACGGGTAGGCGAGAATCAACGCGAACAAAGTCGCCAGGCCCGCGAAAACAAATGAGCGCATGTACTGGTCGACGAACACCGACAGCGATCGGGTGTAGTTCTCCACGTTGAACGCCGGCAAGAAGCCGTCATCTGGAGTCTCACCCGCAGGAATCATCAACGAGGTGGCGAGCAATGAAAACAGCGGCCACACGAAGAAGATCGCCAGCCAGGCCAGGCCAGGCAAAAGCAAGAGGTAAGGCGTCGAGCGCTTGGCTCGGCGACCGCTCGACTGCCAGCCGCTATCGGCTTTGGTCGAACTTGGGAGGATGGCAACCACGGCGTCTACTCCTCGTCGTCGCCGAGTGATTCGACGCCAGCTTCGAGATCTTCGCCACCGTCGAGACCGAAGGTGTTGTCGATATCCCATGCGATAGTGACGTTTTCGCCGACGACGACGCGCTTTTCGACATCGAGATTCTGCTCGAAGCACGAAATCGTGCGACCCCATTCAGCTTCGATTGTGTACTGAATCGAGACACCAGTAAACGCAACGTCAATAACCTGACCACGCACGGTGTTTTCTTCAGAACCAGTAGGGCTTGCGACAAGCCACATCTTCTCTGGACGAACACCGATGATGACGCGTCCGCTGTGGTCGGTGGCGCGGCTCTTGGGAACGCGCACTTGTCCACCAGGCACATCAACGATGAGGTTTTCGCCATCATCGCCAGACACTCGGCCTTCGACCAAATTGCTCTGTCCGAGGAAGTTCGCCACGAAAGCAGTGCGAGGCAACTCGTACATCGCCTCTGGCGCACCCATTTGCTCAATGACGCCCTGATTCATGACCGCGATGGTGTCTGCCATGGTCATGGCTTCTTCCTGGTCGTGCGTCACGTGAACGAAGGTCGTACCCACTTCACTTTGAATGCGCTTGAGCTCAATCTGCATTTGGCGACGAAGTTTGAGATCGAGCGCACCGAGTGGTTCGTCGAGAAGGAGCACGTGCGGGTTGTTCACTAGCGCACGAGCAACGGCGACGCGCTGCTGCTGACCACCAGAAAGTTGACCAGGCTTGCGGCGAGCAAGGTGGCCGAGTTCAACGAGCTCGAGCATCGCGTTGACACGATTCTCGACATCAGAACCCTTAAGACCGCGACGGCGCAAACCAAACGCGATGTTCTCGTGGATATCGAGATGCGGAAACAGTGCATACGACTGGAAAACGGTGTTGATGTCACGCTTGTAGGGGCGATCCATCGTGATGTCGCGTTCGCCGAGTCGAATCTCGCCTTCGCTTGGCTGCTCAAGACCAGCCACCATACGAAGAGTGGTCGTCTTGCCGCAGCCCGAAGGACCGAGGAGGGCAAAGAACGAGCCAGCCGGCACGGTAAGCGTCAAGTCATCAACGGCGGTGAAATTGCCGAAATGCTTCGACACTCGTACGAGATGCAGGTCTTCTACTTGAGTGTTTTCGAGTGACTGAGTCACAAGCTTGTCCCTTCGTGGTCAGTCTTAGGCGCCAGCGAGCGCTTGGAACTTCTGTTCGTAGTTCGATTGCTGCTTCGCATTAAGCGGCATGAAGATGCCGACGCGAGCCAGCGTCTCAGCATCAGGGAAGATCGCAGGATTGTTGACCATCGAAGGATCAATCTGCTCCATCGCTTCCTGTGCACCTGCCACTGGGCAGATGTAGTTGACGTAAGCGGCGACGCGGGCTGCGTTAATTGGGTCGAAGTAGAAATCGAACCAACGCTCTGCGTTCTTCTTGTGCTCTGCGCCAATCGGAATGAGCATGTTGTCAGTCCACAGCGTGCCGCCCGACTCAGGAATGCTGAAGCCGTAGGTCTCGGTGTCGTTGAGCATGTCGCCGGACCACGCGATGGCTGCAACGACTTCGCCTGCCGCCATGGCAGCCTTGTAATCGTTGCCTGAGACCTGGCGAATCTGGCCGGTATCAACTTGCTCTTGCAGCGCCGCGATAGCTGCATCGAAGTCTGCATCTGAAAACTCAGTGCAGTTCTTGCCGATAGCCTGCAGCATGACGCCGACGGTGTCGCGCATCTCAGACAAGACCGTGATGCGACCCTTCAGACGTGGATCCCAGAGCTCATCGACTGACTTGAGTTCGGTCTTGCCGGTGAGTTCCTTCAGAAGCTTTTTGTTCCAACCGAGGCCGCCGAAACCGCTCTGCCATGGCAGTGAGTACATACGACCTGGGTCGAAAGCTGGCGCCTGCCAAGCCTTGGACACATTGAAAGTGTTCGGGCAGTTGGCACGGTTGATGACTTGGGCATAACCCTTAGAAATCCAGTACGCCGCCATCCAGTCCGTCGGCGTGACGATGTCGCGGCCAATCGATTGACCAGCTTCAAGCTGTGGCTTGACCTTGGCGAAGAACTCGTTGTTGTCGTTGTAGTCCTCGGTGTAGTTGACCGTCACACCAGTGGCATCCGCAAACATATTCAACGTTGGACGGTTGCCTGCATCGTCAATATCGATGTAATCAATCCAGGTCGACCAGTTGAGAACTTTGTCGGTGTCTGAAAGATCAGGGACTTCTTCAGTCGGACGAATCGCTTGGCGTGGACCGATGCCACACGCTGCAGCGAAGCTCGCTGCGCCACCGATCGCCCCGACTTGAAGAACCTTGCGCCGTGACATCGCTGAAATAAGCGACTTGGTCATCGGGTCGAGCGGTTCGTTGTTCATCCTCGCAACTTTCTTTCGTATCCAATTAGCCCAGAGACGCCATCACGTGCTTGATGCGCGTGTAGTCCTCGAAGCCGTACATCGACAGGTCTTTACCGTAACCCGAGTGCTTGAAGCCGCCGTGAGGCATCTCAGAAACCATCGGGATATGCGTGTTAATCCACACTGCACCAAAGTCGAGGTACTTCGACATGCGCAGTGCACGGCCCAAATCGTTTGTCCAAACCGAAGACGCAAGGCCGTAGTCAACGCCGTTTGCGAATTCGAGGGCCTGAGCCTCATCGCTAAAGCGCTGGACAGTCATGACTGGGCCAAAGATTTCGCTTTGCACCATTTCGTCGTCCTGGTTGAGATTCGCCACGACGGTCGGCTCGATGTAGAAACCGTTTGATTCCTGACGGCGACCACCCGCAACGATCTCGGCATGCTTTGGTGCGCGCTCGAGGAAACCGAGGACTCGCTCCATCTGGTTGCGGTTGTTCACAGGTGGAACAAATCCGTCGCCAGCAGGTGTGCCAGCCAGCGTGGTCTGAGTGTTCTTCGCCTGCTCTGCCAATGCAGCCACGAAGTCGTCATAAATCTTGTCCGCCACCAGAACACGGGTGGCGGCTGTGCAGTCTTGGCCGGCATTGAAGTAGCCCGCGATCGCTAGCCATTCGGCGGCAGCAGCGATGTCAGCATCTTCAAAGACCACGACAGGTGCTTTGCCACCGAGCTCGAGGTGCACGCGCTTGAGGTCTTGTGAAGCAGACTTCGCGACTTCCATACCTGCGCGAACTGAGCCAGTGATAGCCACCATCTGCGGACGCTTGTGCTCAACAACACGGCGACCCGTATCGCGGTCACCGCAAATAACGTTGACGACGCCTGGAGGAAGGATGTCAGCCATCATCTCTGCCATGCGCACCGTCGACATAGGAGTCGTATCGGAAGGCTTGAGGACGACGGTGTTGCCAGCCGCGATAGCAGGAGCGAACTTCCAGACGGCCATCATCATGGGGTAATTCCACGGAGTCACCTGGCCAATGACGCCGATTGGTTCGCGGCGAATGTATGAGGTGAAACCGGACATGTACTCGCCGGCGCTCTTGCCTTCGAGCATGCGGGCAGCACCAGCGAAGAAGCGAATCTGATCGATCATCGGTGGGATTTCTTCAGACATCGTCACGCCGATGGCCTTGCCGGTGTTCTCGGATTCAATCGCGACGAGCTCTTCAGCGTTCTTCTCGAACATGTCGGCGATGTCGAGCAGAGCTTTCTGACGAACTCCAGGCGTGACATCTCGCCAAGTCTTGAAGGCATCGCTCGCCGCCGCATACGCAGCATCGACGTCGGCCTGCGTTGAGACAGGCGCCGCAGCGAAAACTTCCCCGGTATGTGGATTGACCAGTTCACTCACGGCGCCATCTGAGGCGGGACGCGACTGGCCGTTGATGATGTTGCTGATCTGCCGAGGGGCGGACACGATTCACCTTCACTTCATTGTGGAGTTCGATTCGGCTCTAGTTTGCCACGCGGAAACCTAACCGACTCACACGCGCCACGCCATAGGCGAAACCCGACATTAATGAAGTCTTAACACGCCGCGACTTCAGGTTCGAAAGTGCTTGATTGTTTTGACCTTCGAAGGCAGACTCCGAACACCTACTTCGCTTCATGGGACTGGTGATATCAGGCAACACCCTGCCGACACCATCGTCCCTGCGCATTTTCGATAAGTGCGAATCTCGAAAGCGAATAACCATGACCGACAGTCATATTGAAGAAATGTCTCGAAACCA
Organism: Actinomycetota bacterium; assembly: GCA_039800825.1. Taxonomy (GTDB): domain Bacteria; phylum Actinomycetota; class Actinomycetes; order S36-B12; family UBA5976; genus JAFMIT01. Next base: position 4,537 of record JBDLPZ010000152.1, on the reverse strand, counting down.
CCTCTGGATGTGTTTCACCCCGCACGCTGGCTATCAAGCCGGCGACGAAATTCCCGTGATCGTCCGCGGCGAAGGCTGCTACGTGTTTGACGACAAGGGCAAGCGCTACCTCGACGGTCTCGCCGGGCTGTTTACCTGCCAGGTGGGTCACGGTCGCCGTGAACTTGGGGCGGCGGCCGCAGCACAGTCGGACCAGCTTGAGTTCTTCCCATTGTGGACGTATGCGCACCCAGCAGCTGCGAATTTGGCGGCCAAGCTGGCGGGCCATGCTCCTGGCGATCTCAATCGAGTCTTTTTCACCTCAGGTGGTGGCGAAGCTGTCGAATCGGCCTGGAAGCTGGCCAAGCAGTACTTCAAGGTCACCAACAAACCAATGAAGACAAAAGTCGTGAGCCGCTACCTGGCGTATCACGGTACGACGGCGGGCGCGCTCTCGATCACGGGCATTCCGGTTATCAAGCAAATGTTTGAGCCTCTGGTGCCTGGCGCAATCAAAGTTCCCAACTGCAATATCTATCGAGCTTCCGAAGACTTGAGGGATGATCCCGAGGCTTTCGGCCGGTGGGCAGCAGATCAAATGGAAGCTGCCATCCTCAACGAGGGTCCAGAGACCGTCGCTGCAGTATTTGTCGAACCTGTTCAAAATGTCGGCGGAGCTTTCGTATCTCCCCCTGGCTATCTCCAGCAGGTCCGCGAAATCTGTGACAGGTACGACATTTTGATGGTAGCCGACGAGACAATCACTGGCTTTGGTCGCATCGGCGAGATCTTTGCGGTGAATCGGTGGGGCGTGACGCCCGACGTCATCACGTGTGCCAAAGGACTCTCGTCGGGCTACGCCCCGATTGGCGCGGTGATCGCCAGCGAAAGGCTCTTCGATGCATTCGTCGAGGCCGGCGCGATGTTCACTCACGGCTTCACCTACTCCGGTCACGCAGTGAGTGCGGCAGTCGCGCTGGCAAATCTCGAGATTCTTGAAAGCGAAAAGATCGCCGAGCACGTTCGCAACAACGAGGGACTCTTCAAATCCACACTAGAGAAGCTCAAAGACATTTCCATCGTCGGCGATGTCCGCGGCGCTGGCTTCTTCCTCGCTGTCGAACTCGTGAAGAACCAAGAGACGCGCGAGTCATTCAGCGACGAAGAGTCGGAGAAGCTTCTGCGTCGCTTCATTTCTCGAAGGCTGTGGGAAAGCGGCTTGTACTGCCGCGCAGATGACCGTGGCGACCCAGTGATTCAGATTTCACCGCCACTGATTGCTGGCCCTGAACAGTTCGACGAAATCGAGTCGATTCTCCGCAAGGTTCTCACGGAGTCACTGTCAATCTTGGACACACTGTGAGCCAACGGACCCAACTCAAGCGCTCGAAGCAAAAGGAAGTCCAGGACATCCACGCGATCTACTCGATGTTGGATGCCACGACCATCGGCTACATCTCCTGGGCCGAAGACAATCAGCCGTACCTGATTCCCATTGCGTACGTCCGCGATGGGGATCGGCTCTTGTTCCATGGCTCGACTGGTGCAGGCGCATTGCGCAAACTCGCAGCCGGCTCGCCATGCTGCTTTAGCTCGTTCGTCCTCGACGGGTATGTGCTGGCGCGATCTGCGTTTGAGTCTTCTATGCACTACCGCTCGGTCGTCGCATTCGGCGTATGTCGTGTGCTCGATGGCGACGAGAAGGTCACGGCGATGAACATCATTACTGATGGGCTGTTCCCCGAGCGCACTGCAGAACTGCGACCCATGCAGGACAAAGAAGTCGCGGCGACGCTGATTCTTGAACTCTCGCTGGATGAGGTCTCGGCGAAGCTGTCGGCGAAACAGCCAGGCGATGAAGGAGACGACATCAACTGGCCCGTCTGGGCGGGCATCGTGCCTGTTCACCATGTGCTCGGAGAACCTATCGCGGCAGACAATCTCGCCGAAGAGTATTCACATCCACCGGAGTACCTCGCGCGCTGGACTCGATAGTCGTGACTGACCATTCGCAGCTGTCTCTTTGGTGGGATCAGGTCAGTGACGCCGAGGCAGGCGTTCATCGAAGTGCACTGACATACGACATTGATGTGGACGTGTGCATCGTCGGCGCTGGTTACACAGGGCTGTGGACTGCCTTGTGGCTTCTCGAAAATGAACCATCGCTTTCGATAGCGATTGTCGAAGCTGAGGTTGCTGGCTTCGGTGCGAGCGGCCGAAACGGCGGGTGGTGTTCGCCGCTTTTCCCCGCTTCGATGGACAACATGGAAGCGCGCGTTGGTGCGACGTCGGCTCGCGCCATGCAACAGGCAATGTTCGACAATCTCGACGTCATGCAGGCGGCGATCGAGCGTCATGGCATCGATTGCGATTGGGAGCTTGGGGGCAGCATCTCCCTGATTCGCTCGAAGGCTCAACAGACCCGCGCAGTCGACGAAATGGACTACTGGCGACGGTGGGGATTCGGCGACGACTACTACCAGCTCTTATCGGCCAGCGAAGCGTTGGAAATTCTCGACTCCCCCGAAACTCTCGGTGCCGTATTCACACCACTCAGCGCACGGATTCACCCGGCCAAGCTGGCGCGCAATCTCGCGCACGCCGTTGAGAGACTGGGCGCTCGCATCTACGAGAACTCACCTGTTCGCGAAATCAACCCAGGCAGCGTTCAGACAGATACAGCGACTGTTCGCGCCACGTGGGTGGTCAACGCAATCGAAGCGTGGCAGTCTCAACGAGATCCTCGCTCACGCATTCCGGTCTACTCACTGATGATTGCGACGCAACCGTTGACCGAATCACAGTGGGCAGAAATTGGCCTGGAGAACGGCCAGACTTTCGCCGACCTACGCAATCTCATCATTTACGGTCAGCGCACCGCGGACGGTCGGCTCGCGTTCGGCGGCCGCGGCGCTCCCTATCACTGGGGCAGTCGCATCGATCCCAGCTTCGACACCAACGCAGGCATTCACCACGCGATTGAGAATGTGCTCTTCGAATTGCTGCCTCAGATTCGAGGCGTTGAGATCACTCATCGATGGGGCGGACCCCTAGGTATTCATCGAGATTGGCATCCGAGCATTCAGTTTGAGCAGAACACCAAGATTGTGACAGCGGGCGGCTACGTCGGCGACGGTGTGGCTGCCACTCACTTAGCCGGTCGCACAATCGCCGACGGCATTCTTGGGCGAACGTCGGATTTGATGACCCTTCCGTGGGTTAACCACCACAACCCACGCTGGGAGCCCGAGCCGATTCGCTGGCTTGGCGCCAACGCTGGCCTTCGAGCCATGACCATCGCTGATACCGAAGAGTGCTGGACGCGCCGTCCATCGCTTTCGGCGAAAGTCTTCAACCGCTTCCTAGGGCACTAGCTCTAGTCCTCCTTATCCAAAATTGGATACAATCTCCAAAACCCCAAACCGCATGGAGAAGCAGTGGCACAACACCCCGTTGAGATGCTCGATCTCAACCGCGACCTGTCGTCTGAGCAGCGGATGATCAAGGATGTTGTGGCGCAGTTCGTCTCAAGCCGCATCTCCCCCAACATCTCTGAGTGGTTTGAACGCGAATCGCTGCCTGCACGCGAGCTTGCAGTAGAGATGGGCGAACTCGGCCTGTTGGGAATGCACCTCGAGGGCTACGACTGTGCCGGCACAGATGCCCTCTCCTACGGCCTTGCGTGCGTCGAGCTTGAAGCAGCGGACTCGGGCATCCGGTCGCTCGTGTCTGTGCAAGGGTCGCTTGCCATGTTCGCCATTCATGCATTTGGCAGCGAAGAGCAAAAGCAGCAGTGGCTTCCAGCGATGGCGCGTGGAGAGATGATCGGCTGTTTCGGACTGACGGAAGCCGATTTCGGCTCAAATCCCAGTGGAATGCGTACGACTGCGCGCCGTGACGGCAGCGACTGGGTCCTAGATGGCACAAAGATGTGGATCACAAACGGCACCATCGCAGATGTCGCAATTGTGTGGGCGCGCACCGACGCTGGCATTCAAGGCTTCTTGGTACCGACAGACACAACAGGTTTCAGCGCCAATCTGATCCATCACAAACTTTCTTTGCGCGCATCGCTGACTGCCGAATTGGTGCTCAACAACGTACGGCTTCCAGAAAGCGCCGCATTGCCAGGCGCCATCGGACTGAAAGCCGCTTTGTCATGTCTGAACGAGGCGCGATTCGGCATCGTGTTTGGTGTCGTCGGCGCCGCTCGCAATTGTCTCGAGACCGCAATTGAGTACAGCATGTCGCGAGTGCAGTTCGATCGCCCGATCGCTGGATTCCAATTGACGCAGGCGAAGCTCGCGGACATGAGTACTCGACTTCAAACCTCGTATTTACTCGCGCTGCATCTGGCCAAACTTAAGGACGCACATGTCTTGCGCCCTGAACAGATCAGCGTCGGCAAATTCAATAACGCCGCTGCTGCGCTCGATATCGCTCGCGAATCACGCAGCATTCTCGGCGGCTCGGGAATCTCGCTCGAATATCCAGTGATTCGCCATATGGCCAACCTCGAATCCGTAGTGACCTATGAAGGAACTCACGAGATTCACAC
>JBDLPZ010000151.1:0-5800 GCA_039800825.1 Actinomycetota bacterium | reverse complement strand
GAAATCGCCCAGGGGAGTGCCGAAGCGCGACCAGGCGCCTCGGTCAAGAAACATCCGATGCGCCCGATTGCTAAACCAAGGGCAATCGCAGGAGCGAAGTAATCACCCGTCGGAGTCGAGTAGCCACTGAGGCGCTTGCCGATGAGTGCGCCGACGTATGCGCCTGCAAGTCCGCCGAGAATGCTGCGCCCACCGTAGAGCCATGCTGCCGTGATGGAGTCAACACCTCGAGTGCTTGCGATCTGGACGACGCTGCCGAGTCGTTCTCCAAGCGCTCCGCCGACGGCGATGCCAACGATCATGTAGATGAAGCGGTCATCCCATGCATTTGCTTGAGTGACCTTGCGATAGAAGATCCAAAATCCAACCGCAAGGCCGAGTGCAACAAAGACGCCGTGAGTCACACTGGCGTTGCCGGCGAGATCAGAGATGACAGGAAACACGGCGAGGCTTTGTTATTCGTTGGCTGGTGCGGCTTCGGTGACTGTGCGCGGCAACTCTTTCATTCGAGAAAGCGGTGAGAACACCACGAAGCCTGCGGCCAAGAATGATCCGATGGCGCCAATCCACATAGTCGGAACGATGCCAATGTAGGTGCCGAGAACGCCTCCGATGAATGAACCAATCGGCATGACGCCCCATACGAAGAAGCGAATCGAAGCGTTCATACGTCCAAGAAGTTCTGGCGGGCATAAACGCTGGCGCGCAGTGACCTGCGTGATGTTGTACGTCAGAACAGTGAACGCGCCAATGAATCCTGAAGCGCCGAGAAGATATGGCGCAAACACAGGTTCGACCATTCCCGCGATTGGTGCGAGCATCGCTGAGATGCCCATGACGACTGCGGATACGGCGATGAGTGGACCTTCGCCCATGATCTTGATGAGTCTGGCGGTCGTTGTCGCACCGAGCAGGCCGCCGACGGCGCCGACCGACATCAGCAAGCCAAAAACTCCTGGTTCAAGTCCAAGAGTTCGCAGAACGAAGATTGGAAACAGCACGTGCCCAACATTGCTCATCAGATTGGAGCTGGCGGTGCAGAACGAAATTGTGCGAATCAGCTTCTGCCGCCATACAAACCGAACACCTTCAGAGATTTCGGTCTTGAGCGGTCGGCGGTCTTCTTTTGGCATCGGCACTTCGGAGTCTTTGATGCGCGAAAGCGCGAATGCCGAGAAGAGGAATGAGAATGCGTCAGCAATCAAGAGCGCTGGCGCCTTCAACCAGTGCAGCAGGAAGCCGACAATTGCGGGTCCGCCAAGCCCGGCGAGTTGATTCGTCGTTTCGAGACGTGAGTTTGCGGTGCCGACGTGATGATCGGGTACCAAGATGGGAACGTAACTCTGATACGAGATATCGAAGAACGTTGTCGCAATGCCACCGACGGACGCAATGACAATCAAATGCCACATCTCAAGGTGGCCGCTGAACCACAGCGCAGGTACGAGAAAGTGCAGCGCCATTCGAATGATGTCTGCGACGAGCATCACGCGGCGTTTGCGCCAGCGATCAATCCACGCTCCGGCCAATAAGCCAAAGACGAGAAATGCTGCTGTATTGGCAGTATTGAGAAGTCCCATTTCGAACTCCGTCGCCTGCAACAGCGTGACCGCGAGAACGGGGAATGCAAGACCAGTCAGCTGCGATCCGACTTCACTGATTGTTTGGCCAGCCCATAGCCAACGAAATCCCCGATGCTTCAACAAAGATTCTTCGTTCGTCATTTGGTGAAGGCTAGTGGTGTAGTTGACGTAAGTGGCACTAGTACATTCGCGCCCGTGCAAAAACTCGGCCCCGCATTTAATCGCCTTTGGGCCGGTAGCATCGCGACCAATATTGCAGATGGTTTGGTGGCTGCAGCCGCTCCATTGATTGCCGCAACGCTGACGCGCAATCCAGTGCAGATTTCGGTGCTTGGTGCGATGACAACATTGCCGTGGCTTTTATTCGCAGTTCCAATCGGCGGCCTGGTCGATCGCATCGATCGACGCAAACTTCTTTACATTGCCAACACAATTCGCGGATGTATCGGTGCCTTCATCGCTTTCTTGATTATTCAAGGTCTGGTCACAATCGAGTGGCTCTACTTGGTGACGTTCACTATTGGCATCACTGAAGTACTGGCAGACACGTCAGGTGCGGCGCTCATTCCGCAGGTGCTCGATGAGTCCGTACTCGAGACAGGCAATTCGCGACTCAACATTTCCGAGACGCTCATTCAAAATTTCGTTGGCGTGCCACTCGGCGGTCTGTTATTCGCGGCGACTGCGGGCTTGCCCTTCAGCTTGAGCGCCGGCGCGTTTCTCCTTGCCGCTTTTGTCGTGTGGCGAGTGCCTCAGCAATACATCCATCACTTCACACACACTCGCGACGAAGAGCGCGGTGGATTTCTCGCCGAACTTAAGTTCGGCATCAGCTACCTTTTCAACGACAAGAAACTTCGGCGAATTGTCTTGATGACATCGAGCATCGGCTTCATGTATTCGGCTGCCACATCGACGTTCATTTTGTATTTGCTCGACATCATGCACTTGCCAGCTGCGAGCTTCGGCTTCTTCATGACGATCACCGGCTCGGGCGGTCTCATCGGCGCATGGCTGGCGCCGCGGATTTCTACTCGGGCAGGTCGCGGCTCTGTCATGGCAATCGCCATGGTTGTGCAGAGCGCCCTCATCGTCGCTCAGGGGATGAGCCCAAACATTTGGATCCTTGGCTTCCTTTCGTTCACGGGTTCTTTGGTCATCACAATCTGGAACGTCTTGCTGATGTCGCTCTACGGCATCTTGATTCCTCGCGCCCTTTTCGGTCGAATTCACGGAGCCCGCCGATCTGTGGTGTGGGGCCTGATGCCCATTGGCGCGGTTCTCGGTGGCTTTGTTGCCAAGATTGACCTGCACTTGCCGTTCCTATTGTTCGGAACCATCGCAACGGTCATCGCACTCGTTAATGTCGACTTTGTGAGGCGTTTAGGCAACTCGGCCGCAACGGCCGAACTCCCGTAACCCCATCTTTACCAAAACGTTACCTTCGGGAGTTGCAGCCCCCTGACTTAAACGGGAGTATCCCGCTAACTCTTCTCTCATAAGGGGAAGATCTCGCTACGCGTAGCGGAAATTCAAAGGAGAATCAATGAAGTTGACCCGGACAGCCCGGACCGCTTTGGTTGCTGCAGCAGCCGTCGGTCTTGTGGGCATCGGTCTCGGTGCGCCGGCAGAAGCCGTAACCAAGCGCACCACTGTGGTGATTGTGGAGAGCAACGCTTTGACGTCGCTCAACCCAAGCACCCCTGACACCAACCTGGTGACGAATACCAACATCGCCTACTTCACTGGCATGGGCTTCAGTTACTACGACAACGCTCCAAAGCTTGTCCGTAACACCACGTTCGGTACGTTCAAGATCGTTAAGAACACCAAGACGGACTTCCGTGTTATGTACACGGTCAAGCCAGGTCGCGTGTGGTCAGACGGCACCCCAATCACTGGTGTTGACCTTCTGCTCAGCCACGTGCTCAGCAGCGGCGCTTACTCAAAGGCTGCTGGCCTTGGCGATCCAACCAACCCAGATGCAGTGCCATCGTTCTACTCAGGTGGTTACGGCGGCCCTTACGATTCAAACATCGTTGGCAACCCAATCCTCAGCAAGGACAAGATGTCTGTAACCCTGCGTTACAAGTCTTTCCAGCCTGACTGGGAAATCATGGGACCTGGTCCATCACCAGTTCACACCCTCGTTCTGATGGCGCAGGGCAAGTCTGCTCTTCAGCCACTCGCTGCAAACAACGCTGCTAAGGCAGCCTTCCTTGCTGCGTTCAACAGCAAGAACACTGCTCTTCTCAAGAAGATGGGCAAGGTTTGGTCAGAGGATTACAACATCAAGACGGTTAACTCAAGCACCAACCCATTGCTGCTCGTCAGCAACGGTGCTTACCTTGTTAAGTCTGCTGTTGCAGATCAGAGCACCACGCTCGTCTTGAACCCTAAGTACAACTCGGGTCCAAAGACCAACGGCATCAAGACCATTGTTTACAAGTACATCGCAGACGGCACCGCTGCTGCACAGGCACTTGCTAACAAGGAAATCGACATCTACGGTGGCCAGCCAACCGCTGACGCTGTAGCAGCTCTCAAGGCGCTCAGTGGCGTAACCGTTCTCGGTGGCGTTAACTCTTGCTTCGAGCACGTCGACGTCCGTCTTGGCGCAGGTCAGGACACCGCAGATGACTACACCGGTCCATTCGCAGCGTCTAACAACGCAGCTAAGAACACCAAGGCACGCGATCTGCGTACCGCGTTCTTGCTTGCATACCCACGCAAGGCAATTGTTGACACCTTGATCAAGCCAATCAATCCAAAGGCCGTCTTGGTTAACTCAGCATTCTTGCTCCCAGGTCAGCCTGGCTACACCACCGTCGTCGCTAAGTCGGGCGTCAGCAAGTTCACCGCTGGCACCCAGGCAGATCGCACGGCTAAGGCGTTGGCTCTGGTCAAGAAGTACTACCCATCGGCAGCAGCTGGCAGCGACTCTGTCAACGTCAAGCTTCTGTTCGGTCAGCCAAGCAACGCACGTCGCGTGGCTGAATCACTCTTGGTCAAGGCAGAACTTGCTAAGGCTGGCTTCAACGTTGATGTCACTCCAACCTCTAGCTGGAGCGGCTACCTCGATGACAACAGCTTCGATGCAGCGTTCTTCGCATGGTGCCCATCGTCACTCGCAGTGACCGGTACCAACGCGAACTTCCAGAGCGATGGTTCGAACAACCACATCGGTTACAACAACCCTAAGATGGACGACATCCTCAAGAGCCTCGAGGGCTACCTGACCCCAGCTGGTCAGACTGCCGCTTACTTGGCCGCTGAGAAGCTCCTCATCCAGGATGCTGTGACCCTCGGTATCTTCCAGCACCCAGCAGTGACTGCACACAACTCGGCGTTGAAGAACGTCAAGTTGGCTCCACTCACTCCAAACGTGGTGTGGAACTTCTGGGAGTGGAAGTACTAATCCGCCCTGGGCTTAATTAGCTCAACCCGATAAGGGGTGGCTTCTGGAGAATCTCCGGACGCCACCCCTTATCCTTGCCCAATCAATCGCAACGCTGCGTCTGCCTCACGATGGTGCGCGCGGCCAAATGGAGAGGCGCGAATGTGTTTGCATTCATTGCTCGACGACTAGGCGTCCTATTCGTCATCCTCTTTGGCTCAAGTTTCATCCTCTATAACTTGGCCGCAATCTCAGGTGATCCGCTCGATGAACTGCGCGTCAGCAATGACCCTCGCGCTGCTCAGCAGATCATCAACCTGACTCGTCAGCTCGACCTGGATACGCCGCCACCATTGCGTTACTTCAAGTGGCTCTCGAAGGTTGTTCAGCTCGACTTCGGCAAGACTCGAGAAGCTCAGCAGGTATCCGAGGCGCTGATGGCTGCTATCCCAACCACGATCCGCTTGGTCATCGCTGCCACGATCATCGCGATCATCCTTGGCATCGCCCTCGGTATCGTGTCTGCGCTTCGACAGTACAGCCGCTTCGACTACGCAATGACTTTCGTTGCGTTCTTGCTCTTCTCTCTTCCCGTCTTCTGGGTTGCAGTGCTTCTGAAGCAGTACCTCGCCATCTCGTTTAACGACCTTCTGATGGATCCCGAGTTATCCAAGAAGGGGATGTTGGCTATGGCCGCGGCATCCGGTGTCTTCTGGTCTGCAGTGATCAGCGGCACGCGCAAACGTGTGATTCAGGTGTTTGCGATTGCATTCGTTCTCTCTGGCGGTTTGCTGTATTTCATTAGCTCGACATTGTGGCT
>JBDLPZ010000150.1:0-4338 GCA_039800825.1 Actinomycetota bacterium | reverse complement strand
CTGAGTTCACGCCATGGTTGCACAGCATGGAAGCTCTCGTCGCAGGACGAGAGCATCACGTGCCGGAGTTGAGCGACTAAACGTCGAGGTCGTCAGCGGTGGCGCGAAGAATCGTGGCGATTTTCGACGCATGCGCATCAGCAGGGTAGCGACCTGACTTCAAGTCAGAGGCGACCTTGTCGAGAAGCACGATGAGGTCCTCGAGTTGCACAGCGAGTGAGTCAGCGGCCTTGCGGCTGCCCTTCACCACGGATGGGCGAGGATCGAGAATACGAACTGAGAGGGCCTGTGGGCCACGCTTACCGTCTGCAATGCCGAACTCAACGCGCTGACCTGGCTTGAGGGCAGCGGTGCCTTCGGGTAGTGCTGAAGCGTGGACGAATACGTCTGCTCCATCTTCGGCTTGGATGAAACCAAAGCCCTGTTCAACCTTGAACCACTTAACTTTGCCGGTAGGCATGCCGACCTCACTGAATTCGCGCCCGAAAGCGTGCCGCACTGTGCGGATGAGGCAAGGGTAGTGCTCAAACCTGACTTTGGCGCCCTGCATGAGCACCACTAAGTAGTCTTGGGCGGTGATTTCCACCTCCCAGCAGGCTCAACCGGCCGGCGATCGCCTCCTTCGATTTGGCGCCGCCCTCACGGTGGTGGGCATGCTGCTGACCCTCGGAGCAATGTCTCCGGCTGTGTTTGGTGGAGCGCTGAGCTCGGTTTGGTGGGCTCTTTCCATGCTGACGGGCCTCGGGCTCGTACTTCTTCTCGTGGGCGTTCGCCGCGCAAGCTCTGCGCGCAGTCGAGCCGCCCGACAACTACGTCATGACTCCCAAGGAGCCAAATGAACCTCGCATCCGAGACGATCGATTTCGCTCGCAACTCATTGTCTGACATTGTCAGCCTCGACGAGGTCGGCGATTTCGTTTCGTCATTCGCTGTCGACACCGTGACGGTGGTGCAGTTTGCTTCGAAGCACGCTGGCTACGTTGGCTGGAATTGGTCGGTTGCACTGAGTGGTGACCCAGCAGGCGTCGATGAAATGTGGATGGAACCAGGTGAAGGCGCTTTGATTGCCGCACCATGGACTCCATGGTCCGAACGTGTGCAGCCTGGCGACTTGGCTGCTGGCGATGTGCTGGCGACGGCACCAGACGATCCACGTTTGGCACCCGGCTTCTCGGGCGCAGATGATCTTGAGGAAATTACCGAACCGCTGTCGCCTCAGAGCTGGTCAATTGGCCTCGGTCGTGAACGCGTGCTTTCGCAGCTGGGTCTCGATGACGCAGTCGACCGTTGGCGCGAGGGTGACAACGGTCCGCGCACCGCGACAGCTCGCTATGCAGACCTCCCATGCTCGTCTTGCGGCTGGCTCGTCACAATCGGTGGCTCACTCGGTCAGGCATTCGGCGTGTGCGCCAACGCGATGTCGCCATCTGACGGCCGACTCGTATCGATGGACCACGGCTGTGGCGCTCACTCAGAGACAGTGGTAGATGCGGGCGTTGTGCCGGTCACCGAGCTCGTTATCGATGAGTTCGGATACGAAGAGATTGATCGCAACGCGTTGCCAGAAGCAGAGCCTGAATCCGAACCAGAGGCGGCGCTTGAATCTGAGCCAGAAGCTGTGGTTGAGCCAGAAGTGGCTGAAGAAACTGCTGTTACTGATGAGACTGAAGTGACAGTCGACGAGCACGTCGAGTCACATGACGAAGACCAATCAGACCCAGAAGAAAACCAGCAGTAGAAATCTGCGGAAGTTCAGATAACCCTGTGTTTTGCAGAGTTTCTCGCATCAACCATGCCGCGATCATGACGACCGCCCAGATTGCCGTACCCACTTTGGCGACCCCGATGCCAGTGGTTTCGAGAGCCGGAATCTGACGCTTCGGGGTGCCTGATTCCGCAGGTTTTACATGCATGTAACCGACCTTAGCGCGAAACACCGAAAACGTACTCGAACGTACCGTCACAAATGTTCTAACCTCCGCTTACCGTCTAGCCGACAATGGTGTTGGTCTTCCTCCGACAGACGTCGCCCGAATCCACTCATTCTTAGGGAGTCCTCTCAATGGCTGAATCAGCCTTGGATCGTTACTTCGAAATCAGCGCCCGCGGTTCAGACCTCGGCCGTGAAATTCGCGGTGGCTTGGTCACGTTCTTGACCATGGCCTACATCGTCGTTCTTAACCCACTCATCCTGGGCTTCACCCCAGACGTCAACGGCCACTTCTTGGCTGGCGGCGAAGCTCCTAACCTTCCTGCAATCGCTGCGGGTACCGCACTTGTTGCTGGTCTGCTCACCATCCTCATGGGTGCTGTCGCACGCTTCCCACTCGCACTCGCGACTGGTCTCGGCCTCAACGCATTCGTTGCGTCGATTGCTGCTCGTTACGTTTCATGGGAACAGGTCATGGGCTTCGTAGTTATCGAAGGTCTCATCATCACCGTTCTCGTTCTCACTGGTTTCCGTGTCGCAGTCTTCCGCGCCATCCCGGGCCAGTTGAAGACCGCGATCTCTGTCGGTATTGGTCTGTTCATCACCCTCATCGGTCTCGTCGACTCTGGCTTCGTTCGTCGCACCGGCGCTGGCCCAGTGCCAGTTACCTTGGGTAACGGCGGCGAGCTCGTCGGTTGGCCAGTCTTGGTCTTCATCGTCGGTTTGTTGCTCATCGCATTCATGTACGCACGTGGCGTTAAGGGTGCAATCCTCATCGGCGTCTTGGCAGCAACCGTTCTCGCAGTTGTTGTTGAGTCTGTCGCAAAGATCGGCCCAAGCTTCATTTCTCCAACCGAAAGCAATCCAGCTGGCTGGGGCCTGAACGTTCCTAAGCTTCCTGAAAGCATCATTGCGTCGCCTACCTTTGATTCACTCTTCAAGGTTGACCTCTTCGGCGGCTTCGCAGCTGCTGGCGCAGTGACCGCAGGTCTGCTCATCTTCACCCTTCTCATCACCGACTTCTTCGACACCATGGGCACGATGACTGCTATCGGTGCTGAAGCAGGTTTGCTTGATGCTGAAGGCAACGTGCCAAACGCTGACCGCGTTCTGCTCGTTGACTCAATCGCAGCTGTCGCTGGTGGTGTCGCTGGTGTTTCTTCGAACACCTCGTACATCGAATCAGCATCGGGTGTTGGTGAGGGTGCACGCACCGGTCTTGCTTCGATCGTGACTGGTGTCGCGTTCTTGCTGACCATCTTCCTTTCTCCACTCGTTGCAGTTGTTCCTTACGAAGCTGCTACGCCTGCTTTGATCATCGTCGGTTTCTTGATGATGACCCAGGTCAAGGACATCGACTGGAGCGATCTCACCATCGCCTTGCCAGCGTTCTTGACGATCGTCCTCATGCCATTCACCTACTCGATTGCGGTCGGTATCGGTGCAGGCTTCGTGACCCACGTCGTCTTGAAGACGGCCACCGGTCGCGCCAAGGAAATCCACAGCTTGCTGTGGATCGTTGCTGCTGCCTTCGTTGTGTTCTTCGCATCAGGCCCAGTGTCGGATCTCTTGGGAATCTAGTTTCCGCAAGTAAGCGAGAGGGCCGTCCGAGTTTCGGGCGGCCCTCTTCGCATGTCAGGATTGCGCTATGACTCCACGTTTCCGCCGCATTGTGACTCTCGTTGTGCTCTTTGGGCTGATTGGCGCCCTCATCATTTCGACGCTTGCCAACGTCGGCGCGTAAGTCAGTTCGCGGCGATGCGAGTTGAAGCCTCAGGCTTCAGAATCGCGATTGTGAGTGCCGCACCAAACACGACGGGCAGCATCAAGAACGCTGTGTGCGTATCAACTTTTTGAGCAATAAAGCCCAATAGAACCGGCAACATGATTCCAGCCACGCCAGTTGCGTAGGCCGAGAGTGCTGAAGCACGGTCTGGCTGATTTCCGCCGAGTCGCACGAGCCGGCCGATACCGATCGGCCAATGGCCAGCCATCGTGAGACCACACAAAAAGAGTGCAACGAGCATTATTGCTGCGATGTTGGTAGCCCAGAAAAGAATCGACCCTGCGATTGAGGCACTCAGCATCCAGCGCAACAACACTTCTGACTCAAATCGTCGTGCAAGTTGACCCAGCAGCAAACGACCGATGAGAAGTCCTGATGTCAAAGTCGCAGCAGAAGCAACGGCGGCAGCATCAGCAAGGCCGCCCCACGTGCGAAGCAACTGAGTCGACCACGAGATCAAGATGAACTCGGCGCCGGTCGTGCAACCGATGAGCAGCCAGCCCCACCAGTAGGCGCGAGGCATTGGTCCACGAGCATTCGTGTGGTGCGCTTCGACTTGGGAATAGTTCGACAGTGGGCCGCGCAAGAGTTCGAGTATGACGAAAGCAAGCACCGCCAGGAC
>JBDLPZ010000149.1:0-6151 GCA_039800825.1 Actinomycetota bacterium | reverse complement strand
CAACCTGGCAAGCGCTCATTGATGGCGCGCTCTACTGCGAGCCTCAGCTCAAAGCGATTATCGAGCGAGTCAAGCCAGATGTCATCGTCGAAGACAACGTTGTTGCATTTCCTGCATTGCTAACGAGTGGCGCACCGTTTGTGCGCATCGTTTCGTGCAATCCGCTCGAGATGAAGGGGCCAGATGTCGCGCCCGCGTACTCCGGCCTACCGCAGGATGATCGTTCAGAGTGGCAAGCCTTCAACGAGGAATATCGCCGCACTCACTACGACATGTGGAAGTCGTTTAATGAGTGGGTCGTAGCTCAAGGTGCTCCAGCGCTGGAAGAACTTGAATTCATTCACGAATCCGACGCGGCGAATCTGTACGTGTTCCCAGAAGTTGCTGATTACAAGCGTGAGTTGAACTCAACCTGGCATCGCATGGATTCGAGTGTTCGTGAAACTGATCAGGACTACGAACTTCCTGAGGCCGTGCGCAATCTGCCTGAAGGCAGCAAGCTCATTTACCTGTCGCTTGGATCGCTCGGAAGTGCCGATGTCGATTTGATGCGCCGACTCGTTTCGTGCTTGTCAACCTCGAAGCACCGATTCATTGTGAGCAAAGGCCCACAGCACGCTGAGTTCGAGCTTGCTGACAATATGGTTGGTGCTGAATTCTTGCCTCAGACCAAGATCATTCCGCTGGTGGATCTGGTCATCACCCATGGCGGCAACAACACCATCACCGAGGCCTTCCATTTTGGTAAGCCGATGATTGTTTTGCCTCTGTTTTGGGATCAGTACGACAACGCCCAGCGCGTCGACGAAACCGGCTTCGGTGTGCGCCTTTCGACCTACTCCTTTACAGACGAGCAGATGCACAGTGCGCTTGAGACACTCCTCAACAACGCCGAACTTAATGCCCGGATGCAGGCGAATGCCAAGGTCATTCAGAGTCGTGATGGTCTAGCTGTTGCTGCCAACGTCATTGTGGATGTCGCCCGACAGCATGCGGGTCAGTAGTTAGTCTTTCGGGATGATTCGCTCCGTCAGTCACTTGGTCCCGCCTCAGCGCAGAGACCAAATGTCGGAGTTGGCGGCACACGACGTTCACTGTCTCGAGCCGCTGCCACTGTGTCTTGCGTCCACTGATAAGGGCCTGTTGGTGGTTCCGTCATGTGATGGGGGCGAGAGCCGAGCAGCGGCCGGCGAAGGTTCAGCTGTGGCGGTGTGGACTGCGGCAGGCCACAGCGAACTCAGATGGCAACGGTTTGTTAGCGATGCGTTGAAGAGTGAGAGACCGCTCGGCGTCGACCAGACCAATGAATCGTGGATCTTGTCGGATCGGGCAGTCATCAAATGGCCGCTCTTCGCCACGAGCTCAGTCTCGGCAGAGAAGGAGCTACTTCTTCAACAAGCAGGCTTTAGTCAGACACCGGCGCTGTGGGGTCATCTGTGGTGGCAGGCGACCGATGAAACGCAACCGTTGCTTGTTGCAACCGTCACGGAATTCATTGCCGATTCCGTCGATGGCTGGACGTGGGCGCCGGATGCTTTGACGAATCAGCACATCGGCTGGGCGACCACGCTCGGTCAGCTCGCGGCCGATATGCATTCGGCTCTTCGGGTTGGCCGCGCTGCGACATACATGTCAGGCGAGGCGCCAGTAGCGGTACTCGACGGCACGGAAACTCAGCTGGTTCATGGCGACTTTCACCTCGGCCAAATTCTGCGTCGTGGTGACGATTTTTATGTCATTGATTTTGATGGCGACCCGATGAAATCTGTGGCAGATAATCTTCATTGCAAGTCTGTGTGGACGGATGTTGCAAGCATGTCGAGTTCCATCATTCATGCGGGGATGGTTGCTCTGAAGCGCGGGGCTTCCGTTGATGCGATCTACCCAGCAATCTCAGAAGCTAGGGCCGCATTTCTCGATGCATACATCTTGGCGAGTCACAAGAACCCGGACAGGGGCGTGCTCAGCGAATTGGTGAATCAGATTGAGCAACGAGAATTGGCTTACGCTTCCCAATATCTGCCGCGTTGGCTCTACGCACCAGAGGGCGCAATCAAATACCTAAGGACCGTCGGTGAACTCTGAAGGATTTTTGCAGGACATCACCACCAAAGCTACTCTGCTGCGATCGCTAGCTGGGCATGATTTTGACTGGTCCACCGCCACCGAGGGGCAGCTGCTCTTTTTGGGCATGGGTTCAAGCCATTTCGCTAACGACACAATTGTTCGTCTTCTCAATCGCGATCAGCTCACCTCGCGAGCATTGCTTGCCAGTGCGGCCCAGCTGCCACGACTGGATGAATCCTCGACGGTCGTCGCCGTGTCGGCAGGTGGCACATCGGTCGAAACGTTGTCGGCACTGCGCTCGGTGCCGGGGGACGTTTCCACAATTGCGTTGACCAACAGTGCACAGAGTCCAATTTCGCAGATGGCCGATCGCTCCATTGATCTGCGTGCAGGGGTTGAGGCTGGGGGAGTCGCTTCCCTGACTTATCTCGCGTCGCTCGTGGCGCTGTTGCAGTTGGTCGATGTTCGGACTGGCTCCACCTACTGCAGTTCAATCACTCGTGCTGCAGATGCGATAGAAGACATCGTGACGCGCGAGAGTGAGTGGATGGACCAGCTACGCGAGCATGCCATAGGCGCAGCGACGACCTACTTCGTTGCGCCGCTTGAGCGACTTACGTCCGCGCAGCAGTCAGCTCTGATGTTGCGAGAAGGTCCACGTTTTGCTGCCGCTGCGGCCGAGACGGGCGACTGGAGTCACATCGATGTGTATTTGACCAAGACGTATGACTACCGACTCGTGCTATTCGCGGGATCGGCTTGGGAGCAACAACTGCAAGACTGGACGACTCAGCGCAATTCGACGCTCATCAGCATCGGCGCAGAGCTTGATAGCGCGAAGGTGAATCTTCGGTATGTCCACGACGAGGATCCGATTGTGCGACTATTGGCCGAAACCACGTTTGCGGAATTGCTCGCAGCACGTATGTGGCTGGCGCAATCCAACTAGCGACTCTCGAAAACCTGTTACTTGGTAATGGCGTCGTTGGCGCGCTGCAAGATGTCCTTGCCAGCTGCATCAACGCTGTACTGGAACTTTACAAAGTCGGGCTGGCGATCAGCCGGAAACTCGATTGATTCGATGAGCCCATCTGCACCTATGACAGCGCGCATGAACTCAGGAAAACCTTGTAGGCCTTTGCGGTTTGAGTCGATCGTGACGAGATATGCATCGCCATCGAGAGTCGTAGATTCGATTGGTGAGCCACTCACGGCGCGCGCCAACTGGTACAGCCCGTACATGTCGAGTTCGAGCATCAGATCGACTTGGTCCGACTCCGACATCAGACCTGCGCCGCGATATTGCCCGTCGAAGTTGGGGTCATAGACAGCGGTGTAGAACGGCTGATTATCGACTTCGTAAAACTCCATCGTGCCAGTCGTCGACATCATCGCGATGGAGTTGTCGACTGCAGTCGAGAGAGCCTGGAAAGGCAGCACGCTGACCGACTCGCTCGGAGTGGGGGAAGATGACGTTGGTGCAGCTTCAGATTGAGTGCACCCAGCTAGCGCTAGAACTGCAATGGCAGCAACGGCGATTTTCTTCATACGCACCTCACTCATGAGGATTAAAGACTAGCTAACTGCGATAGCGATCGCAGCAAACTGCACAGCGAACGCGGCGACAGTAAACGCATGGAAGAGTTCGTGGAATCCGAACCAGGTAATGCTCAAGTTCGGGCGCTTGGTCGCATAGACGATGGCGCCGACCGAGTAGAGCAAACCGCCGAGAGCGACGAGCCACACGACGATGGCGCCGCCGAGTTCAGCCATGTCTGGAACGTAAAAGACCGACACCCAACCCATGATGAGGTACAGCGGCACAGACACCCAGCGAGGCGCATGCGGCCACAGTGTCGAGATTCCGACGCCCAGTGCTGCCGCAATCCAGATCGCGGTGAGCAGAACGCGCGACTCATCGGCAGGTAAAAGCATGACCGACAACGGTGTGTACGTGCCAGCGATGATCAAAAAGATGTTTGAGTGATCGAGTCGACGCAGCATCGTCTTGACGCCGACCGACCAGCGACCGATGTGATACGTCGCAGATACGCCGAAAAGGTTCAGCGCGGTGAAGATGTAGACCGCAATCGCGATGCGCGTGGAGGTCTCCGAAGCTGCGAGCAGCAGCGGGATGCCGGCGATAAAGGTCAGGGGAGCGCTAATCGCGTGCAGCACGCCACGCAGCTTCGGCTTAGGAAGTGCGGTTGCAGCGATGGCTTCAGACATCAGACGCCCCTATCAGCTATGTACTAACTTACGGTAGCGTAACTTACGCAAGCGTAGGTTACAAACTGACACGCTGAATCTCCATGCACGCAGAATCTCCATGCACGCAGAATCTCCATGCACGCTGAATCTCCATGCGTGCTGAACCTGCCCTCAGATAACCGCAGCTGCGAGGTGTTCGCAATCACACAGATTCGGAGAGCCGCATTCATTCACCTCGGTAAACTTCGCCCCAGACAGCGTTGTCGTGTTCCTTTTCTCCACTTTTGGAAGGCCCCTCGTGAGCAAGCCCATCGTTCTTATTGCTGAAGAACTGTCTCCTGCCACCGTCGCTGCACTCGGACCTGACTTCGAAATCCGCAACTGTGATGGCGCCAACCGCGCTGAACTGCTCGCGGCAATCGTCGATGTGGACGCGATCCTCGTTCGCTCTGCCACGCAGGTTGATGCAGAAGCACTCGCTGTCGCCAAGAACCTCAAGGTCGTCGCTCGTGCCGGCGTCGGTCTCGACAACGTCGACGTCAAGGCTGCCACCCAGGCTGGCGTCATGGTCGTCAACGCACCGACCTCAAACATCGTCTCTGCGGCAGAGCTCGCCGTCGCACTCTTGCTCGCGAGCGCACGTCACATTGCTCCAGCGAACGCTGCCCTTAAGCAGGGGCAGTGGAAGCGTTCGAAGTACACCGGCGTCGAACTCACTGAAAAGGTTGTTGGCGTCGTTGGTCTCGGCCGCATCGGCGTGCTCGTCGCACAGCGCCTATCTGCATTCGGCGTTCAGCTCATTGCTTACGATCCATACGTTCAGCCAGCGCGTGCAGCGCAGCTCGGCATTCGCATGGTGACGCTTGAAGAACTTCTCAAAGAATCTGACTTCATCACGATTCACTTGCCTAAGACTCCAGAGACTGTCGGTCTCATCGGCGTAGAAGCGCTCAAGACTGTCAAGCCGACTGTGCGCATCATCAACGCAGCGCGCGGTGGCATCGTCGACGAAGCCGCACTTGCAGACGCAATCCGCGATGGCCGCGTTGCTGGTGCCGGTATTGACGTGTTCTCTAAGGAACCTTGCACCGATTCGCCACTGTTCGAATTCGAACAGGTTGTCGTAACTCCTCACCTCGGTGCTTCGACTGACGAAGCACAGGAGAAGGCAGGCATCGCAGTCGCTAAGTCTGTGCGCCTCGCACTCGCTGGTGAGCTCGTTCCAGATGCAGTCAACGTCCAGGGTGGCGTGCTCGCACCGATCGTTAAGCCTTACTTGCCACTGGCCGAGAAGCTCGGTCGCATTGCGGCTGCTCTCACCGAGACTCCTGTGACTCGTGTCGACGTTGAGGTCTATGGCGCAGTGAGCGCTGAAGACGTCCGCGTTCTCGAGCTCAGCGCGCTGAAAGGTGCGTTCCAGTCACTCGTCGAAGATCCAGTGTCATACGTCAACGCTCCGCTGCTCGCGAAGGAACGTGGCGTCGAGACTGGTCTCACCACATCGCCAGACAGCGACGATCACCGCTCGATGATTCGCGTGGTTGCATCGACCACCACTGGCACTCGGGTCAGCGTCGCTGGCACCATCGCTGGTACCAAGGACATCGAGAAGTTGGTCGAAGTCGACGGCGTAGAGCTCGAAATCACCCTCGCTAACCACCTCGCAATCTTCCGTTACCACGACCGCCCAGGCGTCGTCGGCATCGTCGGTCGCTTGCTTGGTGAGGCTCACCTGAACATCGACAGCATGCAGGTCGGTCGCGAGAAGGATGGCGAACACGCTCTCATCGCGCTGACCGTCGACCAAAGCATTCCTGCTCAGACCGCCGAGAAGATTGCCCACGAAATCGGCGCTCATCTCGGCCGCAAGGTC